>NZ_JBVHWK010000031.1:97165-99417 GCF_055569445.1 Streptomyces sp. NPDC029122
TGCGTACCACCGCGTTCGGTGTGGTGAAGCCGGACGCCGGCGCGGAGGGGACCGAGGACGGTGAGGACGCCGACGCCGAGCGCACCGCCGTCTTCCGTGCGGTGAAGCCGGGTTCCGCTTCGGCGGGTGCCGAGAAGGACGCGAAGCCGGCCGGGAAGCCGTCCGGGGACGTGCGTACCACCGCGTTCGGTGTGGTGAAGCCGGACGCCGGCGCGGAGGGGACCGAGAAGGACGCGAAGTCCGGTGCGGGGGCGGCGGATGCCGCGAAGCCGGCCGGGAAGCCGTCCGGGGACGTGCGTACCACCGCGTTCGGTGTCGTGAAGCCGGACGCCGACGCCAAGGGTGCCGAGGACGGCAAGGAGGCCGACAGCGAGCGCACCGCCGTCTTCCGCGCGGTCAAGCCCGGCTCCGCCCCCGCCGACGCCAAGAAGCCGGCGACGCCCCCCGCGGACTCCGACAGCGAGCGCACCGCCGTCTTCCGCGCCGTGAAGCCCGGCTCCGCCCCCGCCGACGCCAAGAAGCCGGCGACCGACAAGCCCGCCGGCAAGCCCGCCGACAAGCCCGCCGACAAGCCGTCCGGGGACGTCCGAACCACCGCGTTCGGCGTCGTGAAGCCGGACGCCGGCGGCAAGGACGCCGAGAAGCCCGGCACGCCCCCGGCCGCGCCCGGAAAGCCCTCCCAGGCCCCCCGCGCCGCGAAGCCCGGCGCCGCGAAGCCCGGCGCCGAGAGCGACCGCCGCGTCAGCACCTTCGTA
This sequence comes from Streptomyces sp. NPDC029122, assembly GCF_055569445.1. Taxonomy (NCBI): domain Bacteria; kingdom Bacillati; phylum Actinomycetota; class Actinomycetes; order Kitasatosporales; family Streptomycetaceae; genus Streptomyces; species Streptomyces sp. NPDC029122. Next base: position 97,921 of record NZ_JBVHWK010000031.1, read on the forward strand.
CCGCTGCGCGGCGAGGGCGAGTCCGGCCCCGCCGCGAAGCCCGCGGCCAAGCCCACCCCGCCGCCGGCCCCGCCGCGCCTGGACCCCAGCGAGCGGACCACCCAGCAGCCGCTGCCCCCCAGGCCGCCGCTCGACATGCTGGCGGACCTCACCAACAACCCGCCCCCGCCGCCCACGCCGATGCGGAACGCCATCCGGCGGGTCAAGATCTACGCGCCGCTCGTGCTGCTCCTGGCCATCGTGATCGCCGTCGTGCAGCTGGTGCGCCCGCTGCCCGCGCCGAAGCTCAAGCTGACCGCGAAGGCCACGTACACCTTCCCCGGCGGGGCGCCCAACCTGCCCTGGCCGGCCGAGGGCCAGGCCTCCATGGCGGCCGCGGGCCTCGGCACGATCGGCAGCTCCGGCGAGCAGAAGCCGGTGCCGATCGCCAGCGTCACGAAGTCGATGACGGCGTACATCATCATGCGCGACCACCCCTTCAAGAAGGGGGAGAAGGGCGTGATGATCGACATCGACAAGACCGCCGAGACCGAGGGCCAGAAGGACAAGTCGGACAACGAGTCCACCCTCAACACGGTCAAGGAGGGCGAGAAGATCTCGGAATACGACGCGATCGCCGCCCTGATGATCCCGTCGGCCAACAACATCGCCCGGCTGCTCGCGCGCTGGGACTCCGGTTCCCAGGAGGCGTTCGTCAAGAAGATGAACGACACCGCCAAGGAACTCGGCATGACCAACACCACCTACACCGACCCCTCGGGCCTGGACGCCACCACGGTCAGCACCGCCGAGGACCAGGTGAAGCTCGGACTGAAGATCGTCGAGATGCCGGCCCTGGTCGACATCACCCGCATGCCCAGCTGGACCGACCAGACCGGCAAGACCTGGCCCAACTGGAACCGCCTCGTCCCCGCCAACGACTCCCTCGGCATCAAGACCGGTACGACGACCAAGGCCGGCGGAAACCTCCTCTTCGCGGCCCAGAAGAAGGTCGGCGACACCAACCAGCTGCTCGTCGGCGCGGTCCTCGGCCAGCACAAGCCGCCGATCATCGACAGCGTCATCGCCGCGAGCCGGTCGCTGCTGATCGCCACCCAGAAGGAGGTCCAGGGCGCGCCCGTCGTGAAGAAGGGCCAGGTCGTGGGCTACGTGGACGACGGGCTCGGCGGTCACACGCCGGTCGTCGCCACCGCCGACGTCCAGGCGGTCGGCTGGTCCTCGCTCACCGTGGCCATCAAGCTCGGCGACGGCGGCACCGCCATTCCGGAGTCGGCGAAGGCCGGGACCCAGGTCGGCGTGCTGACCGTCGGCGACGGCGCCAGCCAGGTCAAGGTGCCCGTGGCGCTCCAGCGCGCTCTGGACACCCCGGGCTTCGGCAGCAAGCTGACCCGGATCGGCTGATCCGGCGGGGGGGGGGGGGGGGGGGGGGGGGGGGGGGGGGGGGGGGGGGGGGGGGGGGGGGGGGGGGGGGGGGGGGGGGGGGGGGGGGGGGGGGGG
>NZ_JBVHWK010000032.1:0-6718 GCF_055569445.1 Streptomyces sp. NPDC029122
GGGGGGTGGGGGGGGGGAGGGGAGGGGGTGTCGCGAAGGATTCACCCCCCCCCCCCCCCCCCACCCCCCCCCCCCCACCCCCCCCCCCCCCCCCCCCCCCCCCCCCCCCCCCCCCCCGGGCCCGGTGGGTGCGCTGTGAGCCCGGAGGTGGCTTCGGGTCAGGCGGCCGAGACCGGCACGCCGTGTTCCGCGGCGAGCCGCTGGAGGTCTTCCAGCTCGGCCTGCTCCACATCCGCGAGGTAGTCGTCGCCCGTCTCACGGGCCTTGCTGAGGTCCGACTGCGTGGCCTTGATGCGCTGCAGGAGACCCGCGGTGAATGCGTCCATGGTGGGTGCGCCCCCTCTGCGTGGGTCGGCGGCGGGAGAGCACGAAGCAGTCCGCCGCGTCAGGGTGTGGTTGGGGTGTGCTCTCGTCCTCCCCGGCACCCTGGGCGCAGAAACCTCGTGAGGCGAGGGAATCCTCACTTCCACCCCGTACACCCGCCTCCGGAGGGCCGCCCCAAGGGCGCCTTACAGCCGGTTTACGGCCGAAACCGGCAGGATGGAGGCGCAACACACGTGTGCCCGGTGAGGGCTCGAAGGAAGGAAACGACGTGCGCGTACTCGTCGTCGAGGACGAGCAGCTGCTCGCCGATGCGGTGGCCACGGGCCTGCGCCGGGAGGCCATGGCCGTGGACGTCGTGTACGACGGCGCCGCGGCGCTGGAGCGCGTCGGGGTGAACGACTACGACGTGGTCGTGCTCGACCGGGACCTTCCGCTGGTGCACGGCGACGACGTCTGCCGGAAGATCATCGAACTCGGCATGCCCACCCGCGTGCTCATGCTCACCGCCTCCGGTGACGTCAGCGACCGCGTCCAGGGCCTGGAGCTGGGGGCCGACGACTACCTGCCCAAGCCCTTCGCCTTCACCGAGCTGACCGCCCGCGTGCGCGCCCTCGGGCGGCGCACCACCGTCGCGCTCCCGCCCGTGCTGGAGCGGGCCGGCATCAAGCTGGACCCGAACCGGCGCGAGGTGTTCCGCGACGGCCGCGAGGTGCAGCTGGCGCCGAAGGAGTTCGCGGTGCTCGAGGTGCTCATGCGCAGCGAGGGGACCGTGGTGTCCGCCGAGCAGCTGCTGGAGAAGGCCTGGGACGAGAACACGGACCCGTTCACCAACGTGGTCCGGGTGACCGTCATGACCCTGCGCCGCAAGCTCGGGGAGCCGCCCGTCATCGTGACGGTGCCCGGTTCCGGATACCGGATCTGACCCGGTGGCCTCGACCCCGTCACCGCCCGCGGCGCCACCGAAGCCGACCTGGGACCCCGGCGAGCCCGAGGGTCCTTTCCCTTGGCTGAGACCGACCATCCGGATAAGGCTCACGCTGCTGTACGGCGGCATGTTCCTGATCGCCGGGATCCTGCTGCTGTCGATCATCTACCTGCTGGCCGCCCAGGCCCTGAGGGAGGGCAACGCGCTCCCCTTCAAGATCGTCGGCGGCCAGAAGGTCGAGGTCTCCAGCACCACCTGCTCCGGCGTGGGCATCGACCAGTCGATCGACCAGTTCAACGCCGCGATCGCGCAGTGCATCCTCGAGCAGCGCAGGCACGCCCTGGACGACCTGCTCAGCCGGTCCCTGATGGCCCTGCTGGGCCTCAGCGTCATCGCCTTCGCCTTCGGCTACGCGATGGCCGGCCGGGTGCTCTCGCCGCTGGGCAAGGTCACCCGTACCGCCCGCCGGGTGGTGGGCTCCGACCTGACCCGCCGGATCGAGCTGGACGGGCCGGACGACGAGCTGAAGGAGCTCGCCGACACCTTCGACGAGATGCTCGACCGCCTGGAGCGGGCCTTCACGGCCCAGCAGCGCTTCGTGGCCAACGCCTCGCACGAGCTGCGGACGCCGCTGGCGATCAACCGGACGCTGCTGGAGGTCCACCTCTCGGACCCAGGAGCCCCGGTGGAGCTCCAGCAGCTGGGCAAGACGCTGCTGGCCACCAACGAGCGCAGCGAGCAGCTGGTCGAGGGCCTGCTGCTGCTGGCGCGCAGCGAGAACCAGATCGTGGAGCGCAAGCCGGTCGACCTCGCCGAGGTCGCCTCGCGCGCCCTCGACCAGGCCCGCGGCGAGGCGGTCGCCAAGGGCGTGGAGATCCGCGGCCACCGGGCGCCGGCCGTGGTGCAGGGCAACGGCGTGCTGCTGGAGCGGATCGCCCTGAACCTGGTGCAGAACGCCGTCCGGTACAACGTGCCGGACGGCTGGGTGGAGGTCACGACCGAGGCCCAGCCCGGCCAGGCGGTGCTCGTCGTCTCGAACACGGGTCCCGTTGTTCCCGCGTACGAGGTGGACAGCCTGTTCGAGCCCTTCAGACGGCTGCGTACGGAGCGAACGGGCAGCGACAAGGGTGTGGGGCTCGGTCTGTCGATCGCGCGCTCCGTGGCGCGCGCACACGGCGGCCGCATCCTCGCGACCCCCCGGGAGGGCGGTGGCCTCGTGATGCGTGTCACGTTGCCCCTTTGATCCACCCGGGTTCTGTTCGCCCTGGGCGCAACGGAACGGCCGTCCCCGCGGGCCGGTTCCTGTGTGATCGATCACAGTGCCGAGTGTCGGGTCATGCGCGTTCTGTGACCCCAAGCTGGCCGGAAAGCCCGGGAAGTCCGGGTTTCCGGCCCCCCGGATGGCGGGAAATACACGGGGTGGCGTTCGTGCAGGACGGCCCCCCGACCGTGTACGGTCCCGCTCGACATCCCGGCCACGGAGTCCTTCGGGTGCGCGGTCGGGTGTCGATTGAGTAACAGACCTTGATGTGAGGCAAAATCTCCGCCTCAGGTCGGGCACAAGTCCGGCCTCTCGCGCGTTACGTGCGCTGAGACACCGCTAAATCCCAGAGGGGGAGAGCGAAAAAATGGCAACGGACTACGACACTCCGCGCAAGACCGACGACGACGTCGACAACGACAGCATCGAAGAACTCAAGGCCCGGCGCAGTGACAAGGTCACGTCGAGCGTCGACATCGAGGACTTCGACGGTGCCGAGAGCCTGGAGCTCCCGGGGGCCGACCTCTCCAACGAGGAGCTGGCCGTCCGGGTGCTGCCCAAGCAGGCCGATGAGTTCACCTGCATGAGCTGCTTCCTGGTGCACCACCGCAGCCAGCTGGCGCGCGAGAAGAACGGCCAGCCGATCTGCCGCGACTGCGACTGAGGACGGCCGTGACCGGCTCGACGCCCTTTCGGAAGCGACGCTTCCGGAAATCTGGCGATCCGGAGGCGCAGGCGCGCGCGGTGACCACGGGCCCGGAAACGGGTTCCGCGGACGCCGGCGGCCGGGCCCCCGGGACGACTGCGGTGCCGTCCGACACCGCCGCGGCGGTGCCGTCGGCCGCAGTGGCGGACGAGGAGTCCCGGGGCGGGCCCGGGACACGTCGGATGCAAGCCGTCAAGAACGGTGTGCGCAAGGGCGGCGAGAGCGCGAAGGCCGCCGCCCTGTACATCACCGACCTGATCATCGAGAACGCCCCGCGCGTTCCGGTGCGGGACCTCGCCGCCCTGCGGGCGCAGTTCCCGGACCTCGGTCCCGATGAGCTGGCCGACAAGCTGGTCGCCGGGGCCGCCAACGCCACCTCCACCGTGGGCGCGGGCATCGGCGCCGCGGCCATGCTGCCCGTCCCGCCCGCGATGCCGGCGGAGCTGGCCGCGGAGATCACCGGGGTCGCGGCGATCGAGCTGAAGCTCATCGCCGAGCTGCACGAGGTGTACGGGCAGCGCCCGCCGGGCGGCCTGAAGGACCGCAGCCTCGCCTACCTGGCCTCCTGGACCCAGGAGCGCGGGATCGACCTGACCAAGCCGACCACGCTGAACGCGGCGCTCGGCGGGCAGATGAAGCGCGAACTGCGCCAGCAGATCATGAAGCGGATGATCCGCAACCTGCCGAACCTCATGCCGTTCATGGTCGGCGCGGCCGTCGGAGCCGTCATGAACCGCCGGGACACCAGGAAACTCGCCGAGAAGGTCCGTGGGGACCTCCGCGGCCGCGCCGTGCCCTGGGACGCCCTCCCCGCCCTGCCGCCCCTGGAGCGCCCCTCCGGGACCCTTCCCGAGGCGACCAGGGCCGCACTCGAGGGCCGCCGCCCGGACGCCGCGGGCTGAACCGCACCCGCCCCGGCCGGATCAGGCGGTCGCGGCGGCGCTCTTCGCCGCGCGGACGGCCGCCGCGAGGGCCTCGGGCTCGCGGGTGGAGAGGTACACGTACGGCGTCGGGTCCGCCGGGTCGGTGACCTCGATCCGGACCGCCGTGGGGACGTAGCCGCGCAGCAGCATGAAGGCGCGGGTATCGGCCTTGTACGTGCGCCAGGCGCGGGCCTCCTCCCCCTCCAGCACCTCGGGCTCGCCCAGGGCCGTCACCGGGATCCGGGCGTCGCCGGCGGCGAGGGCGCCGTTCACCACGCGCACGCGCGCGGACCCGTACGAGCTCACCAGCATCCCCGCCGCCGCGGCCCCGCCGACCAGGCCCGCCAGCGACGGCAGGGCGCCGAGCGGCAGGAGCATCAGCGCGCACGCCAGACCGGTCAGCGCGGCGATGGCCCACCAGGAGCGGGGGGCGGAGAGGCGTTCGTCGTGGTGCGCGGGAGAGAGCTGCATGGGACCAAGCCTCCCACGGGGCGACCGGTGGGTAGCCGCGCGGGTAAGGTCAGCGGCTGTGAGTGGACGAAACACAGCGTTGACACCTCCGGCCGATGCCTCCGCACCGGTCCGGCACCCCGATGCCCCCGCGCCCGGGGAGCTCCTCGGCGCGCACTACGCCCACTGCTTCGGCTGCGGCGGGGGCCAGCCGCACGGGCTCCATCTGGAGGCCCGCGCGGGTGAGGGCGTGCGCGTCACCGCCGAGTTCACCGTCAAGTCCGCCCACCAGGGCGCACCCGGTCTCGCCCACGGCGGCGTACTGGCCACCGCGCTCGACGAGACGCTGGGCTCCCTGAACTGGCTGCTGCGCGTCATCGCGGTGACCGGCCGGCTGGAGACCGACTTCGTACGGCCCGTGCCCGTGGGCACCGTGCTGTACCTGGAGGCCGAGGTCACCGCCGTCGCCGGCCGGAAGATCTACTCCACGGCCGTGGGACGGATAGGCGGCGCGGACGGCCCCGTCGCCGTCCGCGCCGACGCGCTCTTCATCGAGGTGAAGGTCGACCACTTCATCGACAACGGTCGGCCCGAGGAGATCCGGGCGGCGATGTCCGACCCGGACCAGGTCAGGCGCGCACGCGCCTTCGAGGTGAACCCCTGATGTCCCAGAACAACCGAGCACTCCGTCACGAGGTCGACGTGCTGATCCGCCGCGTCGACCCGGAGGTGCCCCTTCCCGCCTACGGACACCCCGGCGACGCCGGCTGCGACCTGGTGACCACCGTGGCCGCCGAGCTGGAGCCGGGGGAGCGGGCCGTACTGCCCACCGGCGTCTCCATCGCCCTGCCCGACGGGTACGCGGCCTTCGTGCACCCGCGCTCGGGCCTGGCAGCTCGCTGCGGGCTCGCGCTCGTGAATGCCCCGGGGACGGTGGATGCCGGGTACCGTGGGGAGATCAAGGTGATCGTGGTCAATCTCGACCCGCGCGAGAGCGTCCGGTTCGAGCGCTTCGACCGCATTGCCCAGCTGGTTGTCCAGCGGGTCGAGAAGGTGCGCTTCCACGAGGTGGCGGAGCTTCCCGGCTCGGCCCGGGCCGACGGGGGGTTCGGCTCCACCGGCGGTCATGCGGCCGTGGCCGGATCCGGGGCTGGTCAGCAGCAGGGTGGGAATGGCTACGCTTCGGTCGTATCCGACCGGGAAGGACAGTGACGTGTTCGGACGTCGCAAGAAGAACGACTCCGCCAAGGACGGCGGCGCGGCCGAGCAGGTCGTGAACGGCGTGGCTGCCGACGAGGGGAACGGCGACGAGTCCGCCGCCCCGCGCCGGCTGAACCTGCCCCCGGCCCCGCGGCCCGACGGCCCGTGGGACATCTCCGAGGTGCCCGGCAACCCGGCGGACGGCCGGGTCGACCTGGGCGGCATCCTCGTACCCGGTGTCGAGGGCATGGAGCTGCGCGTCGAGGTCGCGGGTGACGCGATCGTGGCCGCCACCGTGGTCCTGAACGACAGCGCCGTGCAGCTGCAGGCCTTCGCCGCCCCCAAGAAGGAGGGCATCTGGGGCGAGGTCCGCGACGAGATCGCCTCGGGCATCACCCAGCAGGGCGGCATCATCGACGAGGTCGACGGCCCGCTGGGCTGGGAGCTGCGCGCGCAGGTCCCCGTACCGCTGCCCGACGGCCAGACCGGCGCCCAGCTGGTGCGCTTCGTCGGCGTCGACGGCCCGCGCTGGTTCCTGCGCGGCGTCATCTCCGGCCAGGGCGCGGTGCGCCCCGAGTCGGCCGGGGTGCTGGAACAGATCTTCCGGGAGACCGTCGTCGTCCGCGGCGACGGCCCGATGGCCCCGCGCGACCCGATCGTCCTGAAGCTGCCGAACGACGCCCAGATGGTGCCGGACGGCGTGCAGACGGCCGAGGACCAGGACGGTTCGCGCTTCTCCGGCGGCATGGGCCAGCTGGAGCGCGGCCCGGAGATCACCGAGGTCCGCTGACCCGGGCCCGGACCAGGGCGTTTCCCGGCCCGCGGGCCCCGTTCCCCCCGGGGGGCGGGGACAGGGGGGGGCTGGCTGTGCCGGGTGGACGGGTCGAGGACGTCTGTAAGGGGGGGGAGCGCGGCGGCAGGCAACCCTC
>NZ_JBVHWK010000032.1:6728-11561 GCF_055569445.1 Streptomyces sp. NPDC029122
CACGCTTCTCCGTCGGCGGGGGCCAGTGGGAGCTCGTCCGGGAGAGAACCGGTGCCCGTTAACACGTGCCAGAACCGGGGCTTTTCCCTCCCCGGGGCCCCCTTCCCCCCGGGGGGGCGGCCCCCGCGGGCCTTCGCGCGCCCGGGGCCCGCGGGCCCGCGTCAGGAATGCGTCAGGGATGTCCGGCAGACGCCCTTTCGGTACGTGAACAGCGGGAACGTCCCCGAGAATGAGCGCATGGGACGCGGCAGACTCAGGATCCACCTCGGTGCGGCGCCCGGTGTGGGCAAGACGTACGCCATGCTCGCGGAAGGCCACCGCCGGGTCGAGCGGGGCACGGACTGCGTCGTCGGCTTCGTCGAGCACCACGGGCGGCCGCGCACCGAGGTGATGCTGCACGGGCTCGAACAGGTGCCCAGGCGGGAGCTGTCCCACCGGGGAGCCGCCTTCACCGAGATGGACGTGGACGCGGTGCTCGCCCGCCGCCCCGCCGTGGCCCTGGTGGACGAGCTCGCGCACACCAACGTCCCCGGCTCGCGCAACGCGAAGCGCTGGCAGGACGTGGAGGAACTGCTGCGCGCCGGGATCGACGTGGTGACCACCGTCAACATCCAGCACCTGGAATCCCTCGGGGACGTGGTGGAGACGATCACCGGGGTGCGCCAGCGCGAGACCGTGCCGGACGAGGTGGTGCGGCGGGCCGACCAGATCGAGCTGGTCGACATGTCCCCGCAGGCACTGCGCCGGCGGATGGCGCACGGCAACATCTACCAGCCGGACAAGGTCGACGCGGCCCTCTCCAACTACTTCCGGCCGGGCAACCTCACCGCGCTGCGCGAGCTGGCGCTGCTGTGGGTGGCCGACCGGACCGACGAGCACCTCCAGCGGTACCGGGGCGAGCACGGGATCCGTTCGACCTGGCAGGCCCGCGAGCGGATCGTGGTGGGCCTCACCGGGGGGCCCGAGGGCCGGACGCTCATCCGCCGGGCGGCACGGATCGCCGCCAAGGGCTCCGGCAGCGAGGTCCTCGCCGTCTACATCGCCCGCAGCGACGGGCTGACCTCGGCCTCGCCCAAGGAGCTCACGGTGCAGCGGACCCTGGTCGAGGATCTAGGCGGAACGTTTCATCATGTGATCGGCGACAACGTTCCCGAGGCGCTCCTCGCCTTCGCCCGCGGAGTCAACGCCACCCAGATCGTGCTGGGCTCCAGCCGCCGCAAGGCCTGGCAGTACGTCCTGGGGCCCGGGGTGGGCGCCACCGTGGCCCGCGACTCGGGGCCCGACCTCGACGTGCACATCGTCACCCACGAGGAGGTGGCCCGCGGGCGGGGCCTGCCCGTGGCCCGCTCGGCGGCCCGGCTCGGCCGGCCGCGGATCGTGGCGGGCTGGGTGGCCGGCGTGGTCCTGCCCGTACTGCTCTGCGCCCTGCTGACCCACATCGACGCCGATCCCGGCCTCGCCAACGACATGCTCCTCTTCCTGGCGCTCACGGTCACGGCCGCGCTGCTGGGCGGCCTGTGGCCGGCGCTGGCCTCGGCGGCCTCCGGCTCCCTGCTGCTGAACTACTTCTTCGCCCCGCCCCTGCACCGGTTCACCGTCTCCGACCCCAAGAACATCACGGCCATCGCGGTGTTCTTCGGCGTCGCCGTCTCGGTGGCCTCGGTGGTCGACCTCGCCGCCCGGCGCACGCACCAGGCCGCGCGGCTGCGGGCCGAGTCCGAGATCCTGTCCACCCTGGCCGGGAGCGTGCTGCGCGGCGAGACCGCCCTCGACGCACTGCTGGAGCGGGTGCGCGAGACCTTCGCCATGGAGTCCGTGGCCCTGCTGGAACGGGCCGGCGAGGTGGAGCCCTGGACCCCGGCCGGCAGCGTCGGCCCGCGCCCGGCGGCCCGGCCCGAGGACGCCGACGTCGACATGCCGATCGGCGACCACATGGCCCTCGCCCTGTCCGGGCGGGTGCTGCCCGCCGAGGACCGCCGGGTGCTCGGCGCCTTCGCCGCCCAGGCGGCCGTGGTGCTGGACCGCCAGCGGCTCGTGGGGGAGGCCGAGGGGGCCCGCCGGCTGGCGGAGGGCAACCGGATCCGGACCGCGCTGCTCGCCGCCGTCAGCCACGACCTGCGTACGCCCCTGGCGTCCATCAAGGCCTCCGTCAGCTCCCTGCGCTCCGACGACGTGGACTGGTCCGAGGAGGACCGCGCCGAGCTGCTGGCCGGCATCGAGGAGGGCGCCGACCGGCTGCACCACCTGGTGGGCAACCTGCTGGACATGTCCCGGCTCCAGACCGGCACCGTGACCCCCCTGATCCGGGAGGTCGACCTCGACGAGGTGGTCCCGATGGCGCTGGGCGGCGTACCGGAGGACAGCGTGCTGCTCGACGTGCCGGAGACCCTGCCGATGGTGGCGGTGGACCCGGGACTGCTGGAGCGGACCGTGGCCAACGTGGTGGAGAACGCCGTCAAGTACAGCCCCCCGGGCCGACGGGTCCTGGTCGCCGCCAGCTTCCTCGGCGACCGGGTCGAGGTCCGCGTCGTCGACCGCGGCCCCGGGATCCCGGACGAGGCCAAGGACCGCATATTCGCCCCGTTCCAGCGCCACGGGGACGCCCCCCGCGGGGCCGGCGTGGGGCTGGGGCTGGCGGTGGCCCGGGGCTTCGCCGAGGCCATGGACGGCACCCTCGCCGCCGAGGACACCCCCGGCGGCGGACTCACGATGGTGCTCACCCTGCGCGCGGTGCCCCGCGGCGGTCCGCCCGCCCCGGCCGGAACCGGGGCCGTGCCCCGCGGCGCACGGCCCGCCGCGCAGGAACCGACCGGAGCCGGGGACCTCCCCGGACGACAGAAAGCAGGTCCCCGATGACCCGGGTGCTCGTGGTGGACGACGAACCGCAGATCGTCCGGGCCCTCGTGATCAACCTCAAGGCGCGCAAGTACGAGGTCGACGCGGCCGCCGACGGGGCCGGCGCCCTGGAGCTCGCGGCCGCCCGCCACCCCGACGTGGTCGTCCTCGACCTCGGCCTGCCCGACATGGACGGGGTCGAGGTGATCAAGGGGCTGCGCGGCTGGACGAGGGTGCCGATCCTGGTGCTCTCCGCCCGCCACAGCTCCGACGAGAAGGTCGAGGCCCTCGACGCCGGAGCCGACGACTACGTCACCAAGCCCTTCGGCATGGACGAACTGCTGGCCCGGCTGCGCGCCGCCGTCCGCCGGGCCGAGCCGTCCGCCGGGGCGGGCGGCGACGAGGTGGTCGTCGCGACCGAGGGGTTCACGGTGGACCTCGCCGCCAAGAAGGCGGTGCGCGAGGGGCGCGACGTACGCCTCACCCCCACCGAGTGGCACCTGCTGGAGGTGCTCGTGCGCAACCGCGGGAAGCTGGTCAGCCAGAAACAGCTCCTCCAGGAGGTCTGGGGGCCCACCTACGGGACGGAGACCAACTACCTGCGGGTCTACATGGCCCAGCTGCGCCGCAAGCTGGAGGCGGACCCCTCCCGCCCGCGGCACTTCGTCACCGAACCGGGCATGGGGTACCGCTTCGAGGAATAGCGCGGGACTTCGAGACGCGGCGGGGGCGCCGGTAGGCTTCCCGTATGAGTGCTGAACCGCGTCCCGAGAAGCCCGCGAAACCGGCCAGGCCGGCGGGCCGGTTCCGCCGGATGATAGAGCGGCTCTCCACCTCCCAGGAGGAGCTGCATTCGGCGGAACTGCAGGAGGACGCAGAAGCCGCGGGGTGCACGCGGATCTGCGACTGCCACGACCGTCAGATAGTGAAGGTGACCGGCACGCTGCGCACGGTCACCCTCCGCCCGCGCGCCGGCGTGCCCGCCCTGGAGGCCGAACTGTTCGACGGCTCGGCCGCGCTGGACGTGGTCTGGCTCGGGCGTCGCTCGATCGTGGGAATCGAGCCCGGCCGGCGCATGATCGCCTCGGGCCGGATCTCGATGAGCCACGGCCGCCGGGTGCTCTTCAACCCGAAGTACGAACTCCGACCGCTCGGACAGGAGCACTGACCGGTGACGTCACTCGACAAACCGACCACGCCGGACCCGGGCGCCGTGCCCTCCGACGACCAGAAGGCGGTCACCCAGGCCGCGCTCTTCGACGCCTTCGGCGGCGTCCGCGGCACCGTGGAGACGATGCTCCCCGGCCTGCTCTTCGTGATGATCTACACGATCAACAAGGACGTGAAGATGTCCGCCATCGCGGCGGGCGTCGTCGCGGTGCTGCTGGTCGTCGTCCGGCTGCTGCGCAAGGACACCGTCAAGCACGCCTTCAGCGGTGTCTTCGGCGTGGGCGTCGGCGTGGCCTTCGCCCTCTTCACCGGCAGCGCCAAGGGCTTCTACCTGCCCGGCATGATCTACGGGGTCGGCCTGGGCCTCGCGTTCACGGTCTCGGCGCTGGTGGGGTTCCCGCTGCTGGGGGTGATCCTGGGGCCGGTCTTCAAGGAGAACCTCTCCTGGCGCACCCGCAACCCCGGGCGCAAGAAGGCGTACACCAAGGCCAGCCTGGCCTGGGGGCTCATCTTCCTGGCCAAGTACGCGATCCTCTTCCCGCTGTACTGGTGGGGTGACGAGACGCAGCTGGGCTGGGTGCTGATCGCGCTGAAGCTCCCGCCGATGGTGCTGGCCGTGTACTTCACCTGGGTCTTCCTGGCGAAGGCGCCGCCGCCGATCGACGTGATCGCCGAGTACGAGGCCGAGGAGCTGGCCGCCCGGCAGAAGCGGGCCTGAGCCGCGGCACGGGGGGGGGGGGGGGGGGGGGGGGGGGGGGGGGGGGGGGGGTGGCGGGGGGGGGGGGGGGGGGGGGGGGGGGGGGGGGGGGGGGGGGGGGGGGGGGGGTA
>NZ_JBVHWK010000032.1:11568-31962 GCF_055569445.1 Streptomyces sp. NPDC029122
ACGCTGCGTCCGCCTACTTGACAGACGCCCACCCCCCCCCCCCCCCCACCCCCCCCCCCCCCCCCCCTCCCCCCCCCCCCCCCCCCCCCCCCCCCCCCCCCCCCCCCCCCCCCCTCCCGCGTGCGTCTCGCCGTCCGGGTCCGGGCGGCCGAGGCGCCTACGCGCTCAGTTCCGGGCCTGGAGGAGGTCCTCCAGCTGCTCCTCGCGGGCCTGGGCGGCCACGAAGAGGAGCTCGTCGCCGGGCTCCAGGGTCTCCTCGCCGTGCGGGGTGAGCACACGGTTGCCGCGGATGATGGTGACCAGGGAGGTGTCCTCGGGCCAGGTGATCTCGCTGATCTGGGTGCCCGCGACCGAGGAGTCGGCCGGCAGGGTCAGCTCCACGAGGTTGGCGTCGCCGTGGCTGAAGCGCAGCAGCCGCACCAGGTCGCCGACGCTGACGGCCTCCTCGACCAGGGCCGACATCAGGCGCGGCGTGGAGACCGCGACGTCGACGCCCCAGGACTCGTTGAAGAGCCACTCGTTCTTCGGGTTGTTCACGCGGGCCACCACGCGCGGGACCCCGTACTCGGTCTTCGCGAGCAGGGACACGACCAGGTTGACCTTGTCGTCGCCCGTCGCGGCGATGACCACGTTGCAGCGCTGGAGCGCCGCCTCGTCGAGCGAGGTGATCTCGCAGGCGTCGGCGAGCAGCCACTCCGCCTGCGGCACCCGCTCCACCGAGATGGCGGTCGGCGCCTTGTCCACGAGGAGCACCTCGTGGCCGTTCTCCAGCAGCTCTCCCGCGATGGAGCGGCCCACGGCCCCGGCTCCGGCGATCGCGACCCTCATGCGTGTGCCTCCTCGGGACCCTCGGCGAAGGCCGCCTCGACCTTGTCGATCTCGTCCGTGCGCATCATCACGTGGACGAGGTCGCCCTCCTGGAGGACGGTCTGCGAGGTCGGCAGCGTGGCCTCGCCCAGGCGGGTGAGGAACGCCACGCGGACGCCGGTCTCGTCCTGCAGTTTGCTGACCTTGTGACCGACCCAGGCCGGCGAGGTGTGCACCTCCGCGAGCTGGACGCCGCCGCTCGGGTCGCGCCACAGCGGCTCCGCGCCCGAGGGCAGCAGCCGGCGCAGCATCTGGTCGGCGGTCCACCGTACGGTCGCGACGGTGGGGATGCCGAGACGCTGGTACACCTCGGCGCGCTTGGGGTCGTAGATGCGGGCGGCGACGTTCTCCACACCGAACATCTCCCGGGCGACGCGCGCCGCGATGATGTTGGAATTGTCACCACTGCTGACGGCGGCGAAGGCGCCCGCCTCCTCGATCCCGGCCTCGCGGAGCGTGTCCTGGTCGAAGCCGACACCGGTGACGCGGCGGCCGCCGAAGGAGGCCCCGAGCCGGCGGAATGCGGTGGGGTCCTGGTCGACCACGGCGACCGTATGACCCTGCTGTTCCAGGGTCTGCGCGAGGGCGGAGCCCACTCTTCCGCAGCCCATAATGACGATGTGCACGGCCGTCCTTCCGGCTGACAGCGGCTCGCTGGTTTCCAGCCTCATTGCATGCTCTGGCTAATCAGGGTCTCAGACCATGGCCCAAGCTACACACGGGCGGTCACCAGTGTGACCATTTGGGGTCCGACAGGTGCTTCATTGGCGGCGCATTGGTGCGGATCGGGGGCAGGGGGTTCGTCAGCCACATTTCGAACGCTTACGATCCTCTGCGTGTCCAAACTGACCGACGTGCCCAAACGGATCCTGATCGGCCGGGCGCTGCGCAGCGACCGCCTAGGGGAGACGCTCCTCCCCAAGCGGATCGCCCTTCCCGTGTTCGCCTCCGACCCCCTCTCCTCGGTGGCATATGCCCCCGGCGAGGTACTGCTGGTCCTGTCCATCGCGGGTGTGTCGGCGTACCACTTCAGCCCGTGGATCGCGGTCGCGGTCGTCGTCCTGATGTTCACGGTGGTCGCCTCCTACCGGCAGAACGTCCATGCCTACCCCAGCGGCGGCGGCGACTACGAGGTGGCCAACACCAACCTCGGACCCCGGGCGGGCCTCACCGTGGCGAGCGCCCTGCTCGTCGACTACGTCCTCACCGTCGCGGTATCCATTTCCTCCGGCGTGGAGAATCTCGGCTCCGCCGTCGATTTCGTCATCGAGCACAAGGTGCTCTCGGCGATCGTCATGATTCTGCTGCTCACGCTGATGAATCTGCGCGGAGTGAAGGAATCCGGGAAGCTCTTCGCCATCCCGACGTACGTGTTCGTCGGCGCCGTGTTCGCGATGATCGCCTGGGGCGTCTGGCGCGGCCTCGTGCAGGGCGAAACGATGGAGGCCCCGACCGCCGGCCTGGAGATCAAGGCCGAGCACCAGGGGCTGGCCGGATTCGCGCTGGTCTTCCTGCTGCTGCGGGCCTTCTCCTCGGGCTGTGCCGCCCTGACCGGTGTCGAGGCGATCAGCAACGGCGTACCGGCCTTCCGTAAGCCCAAGAGCAAGAACGCCGCCGCCACCCTCGCCCTCATGGGCGCCCTGGCCGTCACCATGTTCTGCGGGATCATCGGCCTGGCCATGGCCACCGGCGTGAAGATGGCCGAGGCCCCCGCGACCAACCTGCTGGAGAACGGCGTACCGGTCGGCGACGGATTCGTCCAGCACCCGGTGATCTCCCAGGTCGCCGAGGCCGTCTTCGGCAGTGGCAGCTTCCTCTTCATCCTGCTCGCCGCGGCCACCGCGCTCGTCCTGTTCCTGGCCGCCAACACCGCCTACAACGGCTTCCCGCTGCTCGGCTCGATCCTCGCCCAGGACCGCTACCTGCCGCGCCAGCTGCACACCCGCGGCGACCGGCTCGCCTTCTCCAACGGCATCGTGCTGCTCGCCGGCGCCGCCATACTGCTGGTGTGGCTCTATGACGCCGACTCCACCAAGCTGATCCAGCTCTACATCGTCGGCGTGTTCGTCTCCTTCACGCTGAGCCAGATCGGCATGGTCCGGCACTGGAACCGCCACCTGAAGAACGAGCGCGACCAGGCCGCCCGCCGCCGGATGATCCGCTCGCGGGCGATCAACACCTTCGGCGCCTTCTTCACCGGCATGGTGCTGGTCGTCGTCCTCGCCACCAAGTTCACCCACGGGGCCTGGGTCGCCCTGCTGGGCATGCTGATCTTCTACGGCACCATGACCGCGATCCGGAAGCACTACGACCGGGTCGCCGCCGAGATCGCCGCCGACGACGGCCCCAGCGACGACAGCGTGCGGCCCTCCCGGGTCCACTCGATCGTCCTGGTCTCCAAGGTCCACAAGCCGACCCTGCGCGCCCTGGCCTTCGCCAAGCTGACCCGCTCGGACACCCTGGAGGCGCTCAGCATCAGCGTCGACCCGACCGAGACCAAGGCCCTGCGGGCCGAGTGGGAGCGGCGCGGGATCAACGTCCCGCTGAAGATCCTCGACTCGCCCTACCGCGAGATCACCCGGCCGGTGGTCGAGTACGTCAAGGGGCTGCGCAGCGAGAACCCGCGCGACGCGGTCAGCGTCTACATCCCCGAGTACGTCGTGGGGCGCTGGTACGAGCACCTGCTGCACAACCAGAGCGCGCTGCGGCTCAAGGGCCGGCTGCTGTTCACGCCCGGTGTGATGGTCACCTCGGTGCCCTACCAGCTGGAGTCCTCGGAGCTCGCCAAGCGGCGGGCGAAGAAGCGCCAGGAGTGGAACGCCCCGGGCGCGGTGCGCCGAGGCCCCGTCGACACCCCGAGGCCGCGTCCGAAGGAATCGGCGAAGTAGCGTCGGAGCGGTCGCGAAGCCGGTGGCGAAGTGGCCGCGAAGCCGGTGGCGAACGGCCGGAGGAGATCCACGTAAACTGGTGGGTCGGTCCTCCGGCCGTTTCTTTTCTTCGATCCACTTCCTTGGAGCCTCCTCACCATGACCGAGCAGAACGAGAAGCAGTCACTGGTCGGGGAGGAGTACGAGGTCGAGGTCGGTCCCGTCGCGCACGGCGGCCACTGCATCGCCCGTACGGCGGACGGCCGCGTCCTGTTCGTCCGCCACACCCTGCCCGGCGAGAAGGTCGTCGCCCGTGTGACGGAGGGCGAGGCGGACTCCCGCTTCCTCCGCGCCGACGCGGTCAAGGTCCTGACCGCCTC
This sequence comes from Streptomyces sp. NPDC029122, assembly GCF_055569445.1. NCBI lineage: Bacteria > Bacillati > Actinomycetota > Actinomycetes > Kitasatosporales > Streptomycetaceae > Streptomyces > Streptomyces sp. NPDC029122. Next base: position 15,683 of record NZ_JBVHWK010000032.1, read on the forward strand.
CAAGGACCGGGTCGAGGCGCCCTGCCCGTACGCCGGCCCCGGCAAGTGCGGCGGCTGCGACTGGCAGCACGCCAAGCCGGGCGCCCAGCGCCGGCTCAAGGGCGAGGTCGTCGCCGAGCAGCTGAAGCGGCTCGCCGGGCTCACCCCCGAGGAGGCCGGCTGGGACGGCACCGTCATGCCCGCCGAAGGCGACAAGCTGCCGGCCGGCCAGGTGCCGCAGTGGCGCACCCGCGTCCAGTACGCGATCGACGAGACCGGCCGGGCCGGCCTGCGCAAGCACCGCTCGCACGACATCGAGCCGGTCGACCACTGCATGATCGCCGCCCCGGGCGTCTCGGAACTGGGCATCGAGCAGCAGGACTGGCCCCAGATGGCCACCGTCGAGGCGATCGCCGCCTCCGGCTCGAACGACCGCCAGGTCGTGCTCACCCCCCGCCCCGGCGGCCGCCTCCCGCTCGTCGAGCTGGACAAGCCGGTCTCCGTCCTGCGGGTGGAGGAGAAGGACGGCGGGGTGCACCGCGTCCACGGCCGCCCCTTCGTCCGCGAGCGCGCGGACGGCCGTACGTACCGCGTCGGCATGGGCGGCTTCTGGCAGGTCCACCCCCAGGCCGCCGACACCCTGATCAAGGCCGTCATGCAGGGCCTGATGCCGCGCAAGGGCGAGATGGCCCTCGATCTGTACTGCGGCGTCGGCATCTTCGCGGGCGCGCTCGCGGAGCGCCTCGGCGAGACCGGGGCCGTCCTCGGCATCGAGTCGGGCAAGCGCGCGGTGGAGGACGCCCGCCACAACCTGGCGGACTTCCCCCGGGTCCGCATCGAGCAGGGCAAGGTGGACACGGCCCTCCCGAAGACCGGCATCACCGAATGCGACCTGGTCGTCCTGGACCCGCCCCGCGCGGGCGCGGGCAAGCAGACGGTCCGCCACATCGCGAGCCTCTCGGCCCGCCGCATCGCCTACGTGGCCTGCGACCCGGCGGCCCTGGCGCGCGACCTGGGCTACTTCGGGGAAGCGGGCTACAAGGTCCGCACGCTGCGCGTCTTCGACCTCTTCCCGATGACGCACCACGTGGAGTGCGTGGCGATCCTGGAGCCTGCTGGAAAGGGCCTCTGACCTGCGCGTTAGGGCAGTGTGCGTCCCGCAGCAGATTGTGATCTTGCTGTGGGAGGTCGGCCGATGCGGCCGGCGCGGGCTGCCCGGCATCGGGGCGGGGCTCGGCGGGGCGCTTGGCGGGCTTGGTGAACGCGCGCAGGGCACGCAGACGACGCTCGGACACGGCAGGGGTCCTTCCGCAGACAGGAAGCAACAGGGCGTGGGGGATGCGTGAGGGCACGCCGCAGACGCCGCCTGCAGGTCCGGCTACGAGCCGGGCGCGGCAGCGCTCCGCGGCACGCGACTGGGAGGTCCACCACACATCGGGGACTCACCTGCCTTTCGGTGCGCGCTGGGCATGGGCCATGGAGCAGGGTATTTCCGCCGCGAGAACGCCCGGGACCTCTCCTCGCGGTACTCGCCGAGGGGGACGCGAGGGGGCTGACGCTCCGCCGTCTTCAGCTGAGGGTGATCACCTGCTGATCGCGGGTAGGTTGCATCCCTACGTATCGGACAAGGGACACGAGGCGGCGCATGGTGGCGGAGCGGGGTGGCGATGGTGATGCGGGCCTGCCGTCGGCGGTGGTGGACTGCGCGCTCTACGAGGAGGGGCGCCGCATCCCCGGCCAGGTGACCCTGGACACGGTCATGAAGCGCATAGACCCGCAGGAGGGCCGGTTCGCGTGGATCGGCCTGTACGAGCCCGCCGAGGAGGAGCTCCAAGAGGTCGCCGAGGCCTTCGGTCTGCACCCCCTCGCCGTGGAGGACGCCGTCCACGCCCACCAGCGGCCCAAGCTGGAACGCTACGGCGACATGCTGTTCCTCGTGCTGAAGACGATCGTCTACGTCGACCACGAGAAGGTCACCGCGACCAGCGAGATCGTCGACACCGGCGAGATCATGGTCTTCGCCGGCCCCGGATACGCGATCACCGTCCGCCACGGCAGCGCCCCGCCGCTCGACGACGTGCGCCGACAGCTCCAGGACGATCCGCAGCAGCTGGGCTGCGGACCAGCCGCCGTCCTGCACGCCGTGGCGGACATGGTCGTCGACCGCTACGTCGAGGTCGCGGACGCCTTCGCCGGTGACGTCGACTCCCTGGAAGCCGAGGTCTTCTCCCCGGACCGTCCGGTGGACGCCGGGCGGATCTACCAGCTCAAGCGCGAGCTCCTCGAATTCAAGCGAGCCGTGATGCCGCTCGCCGGCGCCCTGCAGCGCCTCAGCGAAGGCGCGGTCCCCGGCATCCCCTCGGAGGTCGCCACGTACTTCAGGGACGTGGCCGACCACCACGAGCGGGTCAGCGAACAGATCCTGTCCTTCGACGAACTCGTCTCCGGCATGCTCAGCGCCAGCATCGCCCAGCTGGGCGTCCAGCAGAACGCCGACATGCGCCGCATCAGCGCCTGGGCCGCCCTCATCGCCGTCCCCACCATGATCGTCGGCGTCTACGGCATGAACTTCGATCACATGCCCGAACTCAAGTCCCCGTACGGCTACCCCGCCGTCTGGGCCCTCATGGCGGTCGTGTGCACGGTGATCTACCGCGCCCTGCGCCGCAACAAATGGCTCTAGCGGAACGGTGAGTGGCGGGGAATGCGGGTGTGCCTCAGCGGGAGGCCTGCTGGTTCCTCCGGGCGGTGAATTGCCCCTGTACGCAGGAACCCGTGGCTGGCTGGTGTACCTGGCCCCGGCCCGCTCGCTCCTCGGAGGTGGGCGCGTGCGGTTCGGTTGCCGGTGAGGTGCCGTCCTGAGGCGTAGGTGGTTGGCCTTCCGTCAATGGCCGGGCTCACTCTGTCATTTACCGTTCGATGCCCGTCCACGTGCCTGAACATCGGCGGGCAGGCCCGAGACGCAGGCCAGTGCCAGGCGTTCACGGCGCCGGTCGGGCACGGTGGCCACCGCGATGTCCTCGTACGCGCCGCCGCGGAAGTAGCTGCAGGCGACGGAGAGGACCGACCCCTGGGTGAGCGTGCCGGGACAGGGCGGGCCGGTGGGGAACCAGCGGCGCAGGGCCGGCAGTTGCTGCGGTGCGATTTCGAACACGGGGCCTCTCCAGGCGGTGCCCGGGACGTCCGGGCGGAGGGAAGCAGGGGACCGCCGCCTGCGAACGGGTGGGGCCCCGTGCCTGCCCGGACGGCGGCGGGCACGGGGCGGGCGCGGCCGCCCGCCGAGGCGGGGGCGGGCGGCCGCGGATCGGAGGGCGCCTCAGCGCACCGTCGGTTGAGCAGCGCGCGCCGGGCGCACCGTATGAGGTGGCCGACATGGCTCAGACCGCTGTTGACCTCGCTCATACAACGGGCTGGCGAGCCCGCACTCAAGGAGGTCGGACCGTCCTTGACGCAGCTCTGACACGGGTAGGAGCCGCTCCCGTAGGGAAGCCGTCAAGGTCACGCCCGTGGGCGTATGGACGTCGTCAACTCCCGTCGGCACGGGAGGAAACGGCTGTTTGCTCGAGTGAGCCGTCCCATCTCCATCACAGGACGTACGACAGGAAGGCGGCACGCCGATGACCCGGGTGCTGGTGGTCGATGACGAACCGCAGCTCGCTCGGTTGCTGGTCATGAACCTGAAGGCACGCAAGTATGAAGTGGAGAGCGTGCGGGACGGGCGTGAGGCCCTGGACGCCGTGGCCGCCTGCCGACCGGACGCGGTCCTGCTGGACCTCGGGCTGCCCGACATGGACGGGATCCAGGTGATCAAGAACCTGCGGGGCTGGTCGCAGGTACCCGTCCTGGTCGTCTCCGCCCGCCACGCATCGAGCGACAAGATCCAGGCCCTCGACGCCGGTGCCGACGACTACATCACCAAGCCCTTCAGCATGGACGAACTGCTCGCCCGGCTGGCGGCCGTGGTCCGACGCACGCCCGACCACGGCGCGACCGCCACGGACGAAGCGGTCGTGGAGACCGAGGAGTTCACGGTCGACTTGCTGGCGAGGAAGGCCAGGCGGAGAGGGAAGAGCATCAGGCTCACGCCGACCGAATGGCACCTGCTGGAGGTCCTGATTCGGAACCGGGGCCAGATGGTCAGCCAGCGCAGGCTCCTCCAGGAGGTGTGGGGTACCTCGTACGGAACCCAGACCAACTACCTGCGGGTGTACATGGCGCACCTGCGGAGGAAGCTGGAAGCGGACCCGTCGTACCCGCGCCACCTGATCACCGCTCCCGGTAGGGGGTACCGCTTCGAGGCGTGAGTGCGGGACACGTTGACGACACGGCCTCCCGGGTCGCTGGTGAGGGCGGACTCCAGCAGGTGGGTGAGGAGGTAGTGGGCGAGGAAGTTGACCTGGAAGGCGATCTCGTTGCCGTCGGCGGTGAGGGTGTGGCGGTCGGGTGCGGCGATGGCCGCGTTGTTGACCGCACCAGGGCGCTGCCGATGCCGGCGGTGGCCACCAGACGGTCTGCCGCCGCCTGGGCGTCCTCGGCGGTGCGGCCGTGGAGGAGTACGAGCGCGCCGCGCAGGGCGAGCTGGCGCGCGGTCTCGTAGCCGATGCCGGCGGTGGCGCCGGTGACGAGGACGGTACGTCCGGACAGGGATGAGGACATATGGGATTCCTGGAGACGGGCATGGCTGACGCGCCCTGCGCCCCGGCGCCGCGCAGGGGCGTGGACTCAGGTCATGCGGTGAAGGTGAGGAGGCGTACGGAGCCTCGGCCGGAGTCCGTCAGGACGTCGGTGTCGGGTCCGCGGAGGACGCGCGGCCGATGTCAGAGGGCCGGGCGGACGGCGGGCGCCGTCGGCCGCACCTGGTGCGGTGGCCGGTCGCCGTGGCGCGGACCGCTGTTCATGACCGCACATGAGCCGTCCGGCTCTCCGGTGTGGGCATACCGGAGCCGGACGGCTCGCGTGCGTGTGCGTCTCATGAAGGCCCGTACGGAGGTCAGGTGACCGCCGAAGCCGGGAGTTGCGCGCTGACGGGGGGAGCGCCGCCCGCTACGGGAAGGGTGATCACCATGGTGAGGCCGCCGCCGGGGGTGTCCTCGGCGGTGAGGGTGCCGCCGATGGCCTCCGTGAAGCCGCGGGCGACCGCGAGGCCGAGGCCGACTCCGGCGCCGCGCGGGGCGTCGCCGTGGCGCTGGAAGGGTTCGAAGATGCGGTCCTTGGCCTCGTCGGGGACGCCGGGGCCGCGGTCGACGACCCGGAGCTCGACGCGGTTGGCCAGCGCACTGGCCGTGACGTTCACGGGCTGGCCGTGGGGGCTGTACTTGACGGCGTTCTCGACGATGTTGGCCACGGCTCGCTCCAGCAGGCCCCGGTCCACGGCGACCATCGGGAGCGTCTCGGGGATGTCGAGTTCCACGCTGTCCTCCGGTACGCCGCCCAGGGCCATCGGGACGACCTCGTCGAGGTCGGTCTCGCGGATCAGCGGGACGACGGTGCCGGTGTTGAGGCGGGACATGTCGAGCAGGTTCCCGATCAGGGCGGCGAGGCGGTCGGCGCCGTCCTCGATGCCCTCGAGGAGTTCGGCCTTGTCGTCTTCGGACCATTCGACGTCGTCGGAGCGCAGGGAGCTGACCGAGGCCTTGATGCCGGCGAGCGGGGTGCGGAGGTCGTGGCTGACCGCGGCGAGGAGGGCGGTGCGGATGCGGTTCGCCTCGGCGAGTTCGCGGGACTTCTCGGCTTCGTCGACGAGGCGCTGGCGGTCGAGGACGACCGCTGCCTGGGCGGCGAAGGCGCCGAGTACGCGGCGGTCCTCGGCGGGGAGCACCCGGCCGGTCAGGGCGAGCGCCATGGTGTCGCCTATGGGCAGGTCGACGTCGGCGTCCTCGGGCCGGCTGACGGGGCCCGTGCCGACGGATGCCGCGGTGGTCCAGGGGTCGACCTCACTGGTCCGTTCGAGGAGGGCGACCGACTGCATGGCGAAGGTCTCGCGCAGCCGCTCCAGGAGCGCGTCGAGGGAGTTCTCCCCGCGCAGGACACTGCCCGCGAGGAAGGAGAGGATCTCGGACTCGGCGCGCAGCCGCGCCGCTTGGTGGGTGCGCCGGGCGGCCAGGTCGACGACCGAGGCGACGGACACCGCCACACCCACGAAGATCGCGATGGCGACGATGTTCTTCGGGTCGGAGATGGTGAACTCGTGCCGCGGCGGGGTGAAGAAGTAGTTCAGCAGAAGTGACCCGAAGGCCGCCGAAGCCAGGGCGGGGAGCAGCCCGCCGAGCAGCGCCGCCGCCACCGTGAAGGTGAGGAAGAGCAGCATGTCGTTCGCGAGCCCGAGGTCCGGAACGACCTGGTTCAGCAGGACGGTGAGCAGCACGGGGCCGGCGATGCCGGTCAGCCAGCCCCAGATGATGCGGGGCCACCCCAGACGTGCGCCGCGGGCGACGGGCAGACCACGGCCTTTGGCGGCCTGGTCATGGGTGACGATGTGGACGTCGAGGTCGGGCCCGGATTCGCGGGCGACGGTGGCGCTCACGCCAGGGCTGAAGACGGACTGCCAGGAACGGCGGCGGCTGACCCCCAGCACGATCTGCGTGGCGTTGCACCCGCGGGCGAACTCCAGCAGCGCATCAGGGACGCTGTCGCCTATGACGTGGTGGAAGGTGCCGCCGAGGTCCTCGACCAGGGTGCGCTGGACGGCGAGTTCCTTGGGGGAGGCCGAGGTGAGGCCGTCGCTGGCGGCGATGTAGACGGCGAGTACCTCGCCGCCGGCGCCCTTCTCGGCGAGGCGGGCGGCCCGGCGGATGAGGGTGCGGCCCTCGGGGCCGCCGGTGAGGCCGACGACGATGCGTTCGCGGGCCTGCCAGGTGGAGCGGATGTCGTGCTCGCCCCGGTATTCCTGCAGGTACTCGTCGACCCGGTCGGCGACCCACAGCAGGGCCAGCTCGCGCAGGGCGGTGAGGTTGCCGGGCCGGAAGTAGTTGGACAGGGCCGCGTCGACCTTGTCCGGCTTGTAGACGTTGCCGTGGGCCATGCGCCGGCGCAGTGCCTGCGGGGACATGTCGACCAGCTCGATCTGGTCGGCGCGTCGGGCCACCTCGTCCGGCACGGTCTCGCGCTGCCGGACGCCGGTGATCGTCTCGACCACGTCACCCAGTGATTCCAGGTGCTGGATGTTGACGGTGGAGACCACGTCGATGCCGGCCTGGAGGAGCTCCTCCACGTCCTGCCACCGCTTGGCGTTGCGCGAGCCCGGCACGTTGGTGTGGGCGAGCTCGTCGACGAGGGCGACGGCGGGGCGCCGCGCGAGGACCGCGTCCACGTCCATCTCGGTGAAGGTGGAGCCCCGGTACTCGATCTCGCGCCGCTCGATGAGCTCCAGTCCGTGCAGCATCACCTCCGTGCGCGGACGGTTGTGGTGCTCGACGAAGCCGGCGACGCAGTCGGTGCCCCGCTCGATCCGGCGGTGCGCCTCGGAGAGCATCGCGTACGTCTTGCCGACGCCCGGCGCCGCGCCGAGGTAGATGCGGAGCTTGCCGCGTCCCATGTTCCGACTCTTCTTCTCTGCTGACGTTCTGCTGACGGTGGGCGGGTGATCAGGGTTCGAAGCGGTACCCCATGCCCGGCTCGGTGATCAGATACCGCGGGTGCGACGGGTCCGCTTCCAGTTTGCGCCGGAGCTGGGCCATATAGACGCGCAGGTAGTTGGTGTTCTCCCCGTAGGCCGGTCCCCAGACTTCCAGGAGTAGCTGACCCTGGGTGATCAGACGGCCCGGGTGGGTGATGAGGATCTCCAGTAGATGCCACTCGGTCGGGGTCAGCCGGACCGTGCGCTCGCCCCGCCGCACCTTCTTGGCGACCAGGTCGACGGTGAACTCGTCGGTGGTGACCACGGCCACCTCGTCGGCCCGTGCGGCGGTGGGCGCCTCCTGGCGCCGGGCGGCGGCGCGCAGGCGGGCGAGGAGCTCGTCCATGCTGAACGGTTTCGTCACGTAGTCGTCCGCGCCCGCGTCCAATGCCCGGATCTTGTCCTCCGAGGTGTGACGGGCCGAGAGCACCAGGATGGGCACGCGGCTCCACCCGCGGACACTCTTGATCACGTCGACGCCGTCCATGTCGGGCAGCCCGAGGTCCAGCACGATCACGTCCGGCTTGCGCGCGGCCGCGAGCCAAAGGGCCGAACCGCCGTCGGAAGCCTCCTCGACCTCGAACTTGCGCGCCTGGAGATTGATCTTCAGCGCGCGGACGAGCTGAGGATCGTCCTCCACCACCAGCACCCGGGTCATCGGTGTGCAGCCCTTCCTTCGTCGCGGGCACGGTAAGAGACCGGCGGGGCGCGAACCGTCCGCGCCCCGCCGGCCCCCGGTCCGTGCGATGTGGCACATCAGCTCTTGGTCAGGGCCTTGAGCGCGATGTTGAGTTCGAGGACGTTGACGCGGGGCTCGCCCATGAAGCCGAGCGTGCGGCCGGTGGTGTGGTCCGCGACGAGCTTCTCGACCTGCTTGACGTCGATCTTGTTCTGCTCGGCGACCCGGTGGACCTGGAGCTTGGCGTACGCCGGGGAGATGTGCGGGTCGAGGCCGGAGCCGGAGGAGGTGACGGCGTCGGCCGGCACGTCCTCCGGCTTGACCTGGTGACCGGCCGTGGAGTTGTCGGCGATGACGGACTCCTTGGCGGCGAGGACCTGGGCACAGAGGGTGCCCTCTTCCGCGCCCTTGGTGCACTGGCCGTTGACGGCGCCGTTGTCGGCGGAGCGGTTGGTGGCGCCGGAGAGGATCAGCGAGTACCGCGTGTTGACGCTGTTGGAGCCGAGGCCGCCCGAGGGGCGCGGCTGGAACCACTTAAGGTCCGGCTTGGCTGCTTCCTCCGGGTCGTCGGGGTTGTGCTTGGGCAGGTTGTAGGTCTGGCCGATGAGGGAGGAGCCGACGACCTGGCCGCTCTTGTCCTTGATCTCGGAGCCGTTGGCCTTGTTGTCGAACAGGGCCTGGGCGATCCCGGTGACGGCGAGCGGGTAGATGACCCCGCAGATCACGGTCAGGACGAGGAGGGCGCGGAGGCCGGCGCCGAGCAGGCGGAAGGAGCTGGATACGGAGTTGTTCATCGCAGATCAGCCGATTCCGGGGATGAGGGTGATGAGCAGGTCGATGAGCTTGATGCCGATGAACGGGGCGATCAGGCCGCCGAGTCCGTAGATCCCGATGTTGCGGCGGAGCATCTTGTCGGCGCTGGTCGGCTTGTACTGGACGCCCTTCAGGGCGAGCGGTACGAGCGCGATGATGATCAGCGCGTTGAAGATGACCGCGGAGAGGATCGCGGAGTTCGGGGACGACAGCCCCATGATGTTGAGTTTGTCGAGGCCCGGATAGACCACGGCGAACATGGCCGGGATGATCGCGAAGTACTTCGCGACGTCGTTGGCGATGGAGAAGGTGGTCAGGGCTCCTCGGGTGATGAGGAGCTGCTTGCCGATCTCGACGATCTCGATGAGCTTGGTGGGGTTGGAGTCCAGGTCGACCATGTTCCCGGCCTCCTTGGCGGCCGAGGTGCCGGTGTTCATCGCGACGCCGACGTCGGCCTGGGCGAGGGCGGGGGCGTCGTTGGTGCCGTCGCCGGTCATCGCGACCAGCTTGCCGCCCGCCTGCTCCCGCTTGATGAGGGCCATCTTGTCCTCGGGGGTGGCCTCGGCGAGGAAGTCGTCGACGCCCGCTTCTTCGGCGATGGCCTTGGCGGTCAGCGGGTTGTCGCCGGTGATCATGACGGTCTTGATGCCCATGCGCCGCAGCTCGTCGAACCGTTCGCGCATGCCCTCCTTGACCACGTCCTTGAGGTGGATGACGCCGAGGACCCGGGCGCCCTTCTCGTCGTTGACGGCGACGAGGAGCGGGGTGCCGCCGGCCTGGGAGATCCGGTCCGTGAGCGCTTGCGCGTCCTCGGCGACCTGGCCGCCCTGCTCCTTCACCCATGCGACGACCGAGCCGGTCGCGCCCTTGCGGGTCTGCTTGCCGTCCACGTCCACGCCTGACATACGGGTCTGAGCGGTGAAGGCGATCCACTCGGCGTGCTCGAGTTCGCCCTGGTGGCGCTCGCGCAGCCCGTACTTCTCCTTGGCCAGGACGACGATGGAGCGGCCCTCGGGGGTCTCGTCCGCAAGTGAGGAGAGCTGGGCGGCATCCGCGACCTCGGCCTCGGTGGTGCCCTTCACGGGTACGAACTCGGAGGCCTGACGGTTGCCGAGGGTGATGGTGCCGGTCTTGTCGAGGAGCAGCGTGGAGACGTCGCCGGCCGCCTCCACCGCCCGGCCCGACATGGCGAGCACATTGCGCTGGACCAGGCGGTCCATGCCCGCGATGCCGATCGCGGACAGCAGCGCGCCGATCGTGGTCGGGATCAGGCACACCAGCAGCGCGGTCAGCACGATCATCGACTGCTCGGCGCCGGCGTAGATCGCGAAGGGCTGGAGGGTGACCACGGCCAGCAGGAAGACGATCGTCAGCGAGGCGAGCAGGATGTTCAGCGCGATCTCGTTGGGCGTCTTCTGCCGGGCCGCGCCCTCGACCAGCGCGATCATCCGGTCGATGAAGGTCTCACCGGGCTTCGTCGTGATCTTGACGACGATGCGGTCGGAGAGGACCTTGGTGCCGCCGGTGACGGCCGAGCGGTCGCCGCCGGACTCGCGGATGACGGGCGCGGATTCGCCGGTGATGGCGGACTCGTCGACGGACGCGACCCCCTCGACGACGTCGCCGTCGCCCGGGATGACGTCGCCCGCCTCGCAGACCACCAGGTCGCCGATCCGGAGATCCGTGCCCGGGACCTGCTCCTCGTCCGTGCCGTCCTTGGTCAGGCGGCGGGCGACGGAGTCCGTCTTGGCCTTGCGCAGGGTGTCGGCCTGGGCTTTGCCGCGGCCCTCGGCGACGGCTTCGGCGAGGTTGGCGAAGATCGTGGTCAGCCACAGCCAGGCGGTGATGGCCCAGCCGAACCAGTCGGTCGGGTCCTTGATCGCGAGGACGGTGGTGACGACGGAGCCGACCAGGACCACGAACATGACCGGGGACTTGATCATGACGCGCGGGTCGAGCTTGCGGACCGCGTCCGGGAAGGACTTCAGCAGCTGCTTCGGGTCGAACAGGCCGCCGCCCACGCGTCCGGCGTCCGGCTTGTGGCCGGTGGGCAGGTCCTGGTGCGGAGCCCTGGTGGGAGTGGCGGTGCTCATGATGCGAGCCCTTCGGCGAGCGGTCCCAGCGCGAGGGCGGGGAAGTAGGTCAGACCGGTGACGATGAGGATGGTGCCGACGAGCAGCCCGGTGTAGAGGGGCTTGTCGGTGCGCAGGGTGCCTGCCGTTTCGGGGACGGGCTTCTGCTCGGCGAGCGAGCCGGCCAGTGCGAGGACGAACACCATGGGCAGGAATCGGCCGAGCAGCATGGCGATGCCGATGGTGCTGTTGAACCACTGCGTGTCGGCGTTCAGGCCGCCGAAGGCGGAGCCGTTGTTGTTGGCGCCCGAGGTGTAGGCGTAGAGGATCTCGGAGAAGCCGTGCGCACCGGTGTTGGTCATCGAGTTCGCGGGGGTGTCCAGTGCCATGGCCGCGGCGGTGAAGCCGAGGACCAGGGCCGGGGTGATCAGGATGTAGCAGGCCGCGAACTTGATCTCGCGGGTGCTGATCTTCTTGCCCAGGTACTCGGGGGTGCGGCCGACCATCAGACCGGCGATGAACACCGCGATGATCGCCATGATCAGCATGCCGTAGAGGCCGGAGCCGACACCGCCGGGTGCGATCTCGCCCAACTGCATGCCCAGCAGCTGGATGCCGCCGCCCAGACCCGTGTACGAGGAGTGGAAGGAGTTGACCGCACCGGTCGAGGTCAGCGTGGTGGCGACCGAGAAGATCGCCGAGGCGCCGACGCCGAAGCGGGTCTCCTTGCCCTCCATCGCGCCACCGCTGATGTCGAAGGCGGGGCCGTGGTGGGCGAATTCGGTCCACATCATCAGGGCGGTGGCGCCGATCCAGAGAGTGGCCATCGTCGCGAGGATCGCGTAGCCCTGGCGCAGGTCGCCGACCATCCGGCCGAAGGTCCGGGTCAGGCAGAACGGGATGACCAGGATCAGGAAGATCTCGAAGAGGTTCGAGAACGGGCTGGGGTTCTCGAAGGGATGGGCCGAGTTGGCGTTGAAGTAGCCGCCGCCGTTCGTGCCCAGCTCCTTGATGACCTCCTGCGAGGCCACCGCGCCACCGTTCCACTGCTGTGCGCCGCCCGTGAACTGGCCGACCTCGTGGATCCCGGCGAAGTTCTGGATGGCGCCGCACGCGACCAGGATGGTCGCGCCGATCACGGAGATGGGCAGCAGGATCCGGAACACTCCGCGGACCATGTCGGACCAGAAGTTGCCGAGCTCCCCGGTGCGGGAGCGCGCGAAGCCCCGTACGAGGGCCACCGCGACGGCCATGCCGACCGCGGCGGAGACGAAGTTCTGCACCGCCAGGCCGCCGGTCTGCACGATGTGGCCCATGGCCTGCTCGCCGGCGTACGACTGCCAGTTCGTGTTCGCCACGAAGGAGGCGGCGGTGTTGAACGCCTGGTCCGGGTCGATCGAGGCGAAGCCGAGCGAGCCGGGCAGGATCCCCTGCGCCCGCTGGAGGGCGTAGAGGAACAGGACGCCCACCGCGGAGAAGGCGAGGACGGCGCGCAGGTAGGCGGGCCAGCGCATCTCGGCGGTCGGGTTGGCGCCGACGGCCTTGTAGATCCACTTCTCCGGCGTGTAGTGCCTCTCGGAGGAGTAGACGCGGGCCATGTAGTCGCCCAGCGGGCGGTGGGCCAGTGCGAGCGCGGCGATCAGCGCGAGGAGCTGGAGCACACCAGCGAGAACGGGACTCATCGGTGGCTAGAACCTCTCCGGGTACACAAGGGCGAGGACGAGGTAGCCGAGCAGGGAGACGGCCACGACGAGGCCGACGATGTTTTCGGCGTTCACAGCTTGGTCACCCCCCGGGCGATGAGAGCCACCAGCGCGAACACCGCGACCGTGGTGACGACGAAGGCCAGATCGGCCACCGTGAGCTCCTGGATGAAGAGGGAGGAAATGAATCGGCCAGATGGCCGATGACGAGATAACCGTGTCTTCATCCCGGCGTTAAGACGCCTTGACGGGGTCCATACGGGCGCGGGGGAACTCTTGACGCCACGCTGACGCGAGAGGCCGCGAAGCACCGTCAGCCCTGATGGGACAACCCGGCCGGGTCCAGGGCGGTGCCCGTCTACGCGGCCGCTACCAGGCGTGCGGCGTGACCGCAACCACGGCGACGACCGTGATCAGAGGTTCGTTCCTCGCCGAGAGCTCGCTGCGGGACGGCACCAGTGCGAGCGCCACATACGGGATTCCGGGCCCCGGCGTCAGGAGCGCGTGAAGAGTGGGGCTGCGGGCGTATGGAACGCGCAAAGCACCCTGGCCATCCGGCCACGGCGTTCGGACGCTGTCCTCACGTTGTCCAACGGAGGAACCAGCGAAGATGGCACTACACATGGGAAAGTCAGCCACGGCAGGACAGACCCCGAGCAGGGAAGAGCCTCCTGATACCGGCGTCACGGCGCCCGCCCAGGCGGGGGACCGGCACCGGCTGACCGCCCTCCAGGGCCTGGCCGCTCTGTCGCTGGACGCGATGGCCTCCGTCGCCTACGGGCCCGAGTCGATCGTGCTGGTCCTGGCCGCCGCCGGTGCCTACGGCCTCGGGTTCACCCTTCCCGTCACTCTGGCGATCGCGGCGCTGCTGGCCGTGCTGGTGGCCTCGTACCGGCAGGTCATCGCGGCGTTCCCGGACGGCGGGGGCTCGTACGCCGTCGCCAAGAAGCACCTGGGCCGGCGCACGGGCCTGATGGCCGCGGCCTCGCTGATCCTCGACTACGTCCTGAACGTGGCCGTCTCCATCACCGCCGGCGTCGCCGCCCTGACCTCGGCCTTCCCCGAGCTGTACGGGGAGCGGGTGTGGATCTGCACCGGGGTCCTGGTCCTGGTCACGTCGGTGAACCTGCGCGGGGTCGTCGACTCCGCCAAGGCCTTCCTCGTGCCGACGGCCGTGTTCGTGGGGTCGATCCTGACCATGGTCGTGGTCGGCCTCTTCCGCGACGGCCCGGTGAGCACCGCCTCCGCCGCCGGGCACGCCTCCGCTCTGGGGGAGGGCGCCACCGCGGTCGGCGCGCTGCTGCTGCTCAAGGCCTTCGCGGCCGGTTGCTCCGCACTGACGGGCGTCGAGGCGGTCGCCAACGCGGTGCCGTCCTTCCGGGCCCCGGCCGCCCGGCGGGCCCAGCGCACCGAGGTCGCCCTCGGAGCCCTGCTCGGCGCGATGCTGATCGGCCTGTCCGTCCTCATCGGCCGCTTCCACCTCCAGCCGGTCGAGGGCGTGACCGTCCTCGCCCAGCTCGCGGACGCCTCCTTCGGACACAACGCCGCTTTCTACGTGGTCCAGTTCGCCACCATGGTGCTGCTGGCGCTCGCCGCGAACACCTCGTTCGGCGGACTGCCGGTGCTCATGAGCCTGCTCGCCCGCGACAACTACCTGCCGCACGTCTTCGCCCTCAAGGCGGACCGCCAGGTGCACCGCCACGGGGTGGTGTGGCTGGCGCTCGTGTCCGGTCTCCTGCTGGTGTTCTCCGGCGGGGACACCAACACCCTCGTCCCGCTCTTCGCGATCGGTGTCTTCGTCGGCTTCACCATCTGCCAGGTCGGCATGGTCCGGCACTGGTACGGCGAGCGCCCCAGGGGATGGCGGGCGAAAGCCGCCCTCAACGGCTTCGGCGCCCTGCTCACCGGCGTCTCGGCGATCGTCGTGGCCGCCACCAAGTTCACCGAGGGGGCCTGGCTGATCGTGCTCGCCCTGCCGCTGCTCGTCCTCGCCTTCGAGAGGATCCACCGCGCCTACGCGCAGATCGGTGAACGCCTGGAGCTCGGCCGTATCCCGCAGGCGCCGCGGCGCGCCCGCTCCCTGGTGGTCGTGCCCGTTTCCGGGCTGTCCCGGCTGACCTGCCAGGCCCTGACCGCCGCCCGCTCGCTGGGCGACGAGGTCCTCGCCGTGACCGTCACCCACCCCACCCCGGAAGACCGGCGGACCGCCGAAGCCCTCTGCCGGGACTGGGAGTTGTGGAACCCCGGCGTCGAGCTGATCGAGCTGTCCTCGGACACCCGCTCGCTCGGTCGTCCGGTGTCGGCGTACGTCCGCGAGCTGGCGCGGACACATCCGGACACCCAGGTGACCGTCCTCATCCCGGAGACCGAACCCGCCCGTCTGTGGCAGCGGATGCTGCAGAACCAGCGCGGCTCCGTCGTCGCCCACGCGGTGCGCCGCGACACCGACGCCGTCATCTGCCGTCTGCGTTTCCGTATCGCCGACGATGCGCGCTGCTCTGTCTTGACGCGCCCTTGACGGCGGCCTTACGGATCCCGTGCGCCGCCATCAAGAAGGTGCCAATTCCGTGCAGGCGGAGGCCGCCTCCTGGTCCGCTCAGGTCTCGCAGTCCGGCGGGACCCCTCTGCTGGTCGCGGTCCACGCCCGGGACGGGCCGAGGGTCCTCGGGATCATCCACCTCGAGGACGTGGTCAAGGAGGGCATCCGGGAGCGGTTCGCGGGCTGCGCGCCCATGGGGATCCGGACGGTCATGGTGACCGGCGACAACGAGCTGACCGCGCGGGCCATCGCCGCCGAGGCCGGCCTCGACGAGTACCTCGCCGAGGCCACTCCCGAGGAAGCTCGCTCTCATCAAGCGGGAGCAGGCCGGCGGCAAGCTGGTCGCGATGACCGGTGACGGGACGAACGACGCCCCCGCGCTCGCCCAGGCGGACGCCGGCGTGGCGATGAGCACCGGCACCTCGGCCGCCAGGGAGGCCGGCAACATGGTGGACCTCGACTCCAACCCCACCAGGCTCATCGAGATCGTCGAGATCGGCAAGCAACTCCTCATCGCTCGCGGCGCGCTGACGGCCTTCTCGATCACGAACGACGTCGCGAAGTACTTCGCGATCATCCCCGCCATGTTCACCGCGGCCTACCCAGGCCTGGAGGCCCTCAACGTCATGGGCCTGAGCAGCCCGATTCATCGACCTGCTGGTGTCCACCGGCCCCGGCCCCGGGTGACCGTCCGATCGGTACTCCGCACCCGACCGCGCTCGCCGTCCCCACGTCCACGCCGGCTGATCCCGGATCCGGCGCCAAGAAGCCGACAGGAATCGTGGGGGGGGGGGGGGGGGGGGGGGGGGGGGGGGGGGGGGGGTGGGGGGGGGGGGGGAGGGGGGAGGGGGGGGGGGGGGGTGGGGAGGGGGGGGGGGTA
>NZ_JBVHWK010000032.1:31968-43454 GCF_055569445.1 Streptomyces sp. NPDC029122
ATCCCCCCCCCCCCCCCCCCCCCCCCCCCCCCCCCCCCCCCCCCCCCGCCCCCCCCCCCCCCCGCCCCCCCCCCCCCCCCCCCCCCCCCCCCCCCCCACGATTCTCATGATGTGACCATCGACTGGCTACCTGACCGAGGCATCCGCCGGGCGACTCTCGCCCTCGGCGCGGCCGGCCTGATCTTCATCGCCACCGGCGCCATTCCCGAGGCCTGGTGGGCGCTCGGCATCGGTGTATGGGCGGTGATCACAGCGATGGTGATCGAGCTCGTCTGCCGGCCCTAGCTGCCGACGTCCCGGCTCCGGAAGTCCTCCAGCGTCTCTCGCCGCACGAGGACCCGGGCCGTGCCCTCGTGAACCGCGATGACGGCGGGGCGGCCGACGAGGTTGTAGCCGGAAGCCATGGACAGCTGGTAGGCACCTGCGACCGGTACGGCCAGCAGGTCGCCGGGATGGATGTCGCCCGGCAGTTCCACGTCGGCCGCGAGGATGTCGCCGGCCTCGCAGTGCCGGCCGACGACCGTGGCCGTACGGGTGCCGGCGGTCGAGTGGCGGCCGACCAGGCGGGGCGCGTAGCGCACCCCGTACAGGGCGGGGCGCGGGTTGTCGCTCATGCCACCGTCGACGGCGACGAACACCTTCTCGCCGGTGTGCTTGACGGCAAGCACCCGGTACAGGACCACTCCGGCCGGCCCCACGACGGCCCGCCCGGGCTCGACCAGGAGCCGGGGCACGGGCAGCCCGGCGGCGGCGCAGCCTTCGACGAGCCCGGTACGCAGGTTTCGCGCGAGCGCGGTGAGGTCGAGGGCGGGCTCGCCCGGCCGGTAGGCGATGCCGTGGCCGCCGCCCATGTCCAGCTCGGGCAGGAGGATCCCGTGGGTGTCACGGATGCGGGCCATCAGCCCGACCATGCGGCGCAGGGCCACCAGATAGGGCTTCACGTCGGTGATCTGGGAGCCGATGTGGCAGTGCAGGCCGACCAGTTCGAGCCGCGGCTGGCCCAGGATCCGCGCGATGGCGTGCTGCGCGCCGCCGTCGGTGAGGGACAGACCGAACTTCTGGTCGTCCGTACCGGTGCGGATCTTGTCGTGGCCGCCGGCCGAGACGCCCGGTACCACCCGGACCATGACCCTCTGGCGCCCGCGGGGGCCGACGGCGGCCGCGATCCTGGCGATCTCGGACGGACTGTCGATGACGATCCGCCCCACGCCGAGCCGCAACGCCGCTTCCAGGTCGCGGGGCGACTTGGCGTTGCCGTGCAGCACGATGCGATCGGGCGGGAAACCGGCGGTGACGGCGAGCTCCAGCTCCCCGGCGGAGCACACGTCCAGGCCCAGCCCCTCCTCCCGGACCCAGCGGACCATCGCACGGGAGAGGAAGGCCTTGGCCGCGTACAGCACGTCGGCCTCGGGGAAGGCATCCCGATAGGTCCGGCAGCGCCCGCGCACCTCCCCCTCGTCCAAGACGTAGGCCGGAGTGTCGAAGCGGTCGGCGATCTCGGTGAGAGAGACTCCGCCGACGGCCAGGCCGCCGTGCGGGAGCGGAGCCGTGGACGCGGGCCAAACGGACAGATCACGGGCCTCGGCCGGCATCGCGGAGAGGGCGGTGATGGTCATGGTGTGATCCCTTCAGGCCGTCCGGGCGGTGGTTTCGGGTGCCTGCGGGGTCGGTGCCCTGTCAGGGCCGGCCATCGCCGCCGCGGTGACCGGGGGCGCGGTGAGGACCGGGTCGACGGTCAGCAGGGACGCTCCGAGCGGCTCGGCCATCGCGCGGAGCGCGGATTCGGAGAGGCGGATCCAGGCCTGCTCCGCGCCGAGCGTGGTGGCCAGCCGGTCCGGGCTGGTGAAGCCCACCGCGGTGCGCGTTCCCAGCGGAGTGCGGAACAGCCGCACCACCAGATGTGCTCCTCCCGGCCGGGCCGGCACGTACAGAGGCCCGGCCGGGAACCGTTCTTCAGGCTCGGGATCGTCGTCGTACTGGAACAAACACATGGGGCCCTCCCTGAGGAACCACGAGTGGCGGTTGGCGCCCCGGGCGCGGGGAGGCGGTCCGGGGCGCGCCACCGAAGCTATCCCCGCATCCGGGCACCTGTGGCCACCCCGTAACGGGACCCATACGGCGACCGGCCAAGTCCTTACGGATCACTGACGGACGGAGCCATGGGGTCGGGCAAAGGCGATGCGAAGAGCCGTGGTCGGTGGGACCGGAACCCGCGGGAGCCCGGCCGCCCTGCACCGGGCCGGTTTAGGGCAACGCGACGGTGTGGCTCCGCGTGGGGAACGCCCAGCACATGTCGTACGTCGTCCGCAGCCGGCGCACGTGACCTGGCCCCACAAACCCCGTCCCGTGCGGACCGGTCAGGCGAAGACGGGATCCAGCATCGCCTCCCCGGCCGCCACCCGCCAGGCCGGCAGCCGCACCGTCCGGACCACCGGCGCCGGCTTCGCCCCCCGGCCGCCGGACGGCAGCCCGATCAGCAGGTCGCCGCGTGCGTGGATGAGCCGCAGATGGCGGGCGGGATCCTGCCCGGGAAGGGGGCCCGTGTCGACGAGCACAGCCGTGTTCTCCCCGTCCACCGTGAACAGCAGGTCCACCGTGTGCCCGCCGACCACCGCCGCGCGTTCCAGGTCGGTGATGCCACGGCTACCGAGATATTCCTGGAGCCGGTCGGCGAGTTCCTCGCGGAATCCGGGCGACGCCGGGGGACCGGGGGTTGCGTCCTGGTTCGTGGAGGCTCCCGCGCGCAGCACGGTCGAGCGCTCCGCGAGCAGGGCCGGCAGTCCCGCCTGCCCCTGCCAGAAGCGGTGGCTCCCCACTGTGATCAGCTGCGACTTCGCCCGGGTGACCGCGACGTTCCAGAGGTTGACCTGGCTCGCCACCCAGTGCGTCGTCTTCGGCGGAGTGTTGTCCGTGGCCACCGGGCTCAGGACCATGACGTCGCGCTGTCCGCCCTGGAAGGCGTGCACCGTACCGACCCGGACCCGGTCGTCACCGGCCCACACCCGGGCCAGCGCCTCCTTCTGCGCGCGGAAGGGCGTCACCACCCCGACCGTGGCGTCCTCGGGCAGCCGTGCCAGCAGCTCGTCCACCGTCCGCCGCACCTGGTCCGCCTCGGCCTGGTTGCGCCAGGACCGGCCGCCGCTGCCGGCCGCGGACTCGCCGTACGGCACGTCCACCCAGCCGAGCACCGGAGGCGGATCGGCCGCCCCCGCCGGATCGACCGGCGGGACCTGCCTGCGGACATCGGTGAGGACCTGCAACTGGCCCGCGTAGCAGTAGCCGTTGACCACGTCCGCGATCTGCGGATGGCACCGGTAGTGCTCGTCGAGCAGCAGCGCAGCGTCTCCGTGCTGCGCCGCCGCGTGGTACGAGGCGTACACGTGGTAGGCCAGCCGATGGTCCTCCAGCTGCGCGGCGGTCAGGCCCGCGCGTACCCGGGCCTGCCGCTCCTGCTCCGGACTGATCCCGGGAATGTGCCCGAGCTGCATCGGGTCGCCGATGATCAACGCCCGCTTCGCCCGGAACAGCAGCGGCAGCACCGACGGGATCGAGCACTGGCTCGCCTCGTCGATCACCACGAGGTCGAAGAGCTGCGGGGCGAGTTCGAGCTGGCGCACCGAGTGCGTACTGATGGCCCATGCCTTCAGGTGCGCCATCAGATTGCGCTGGCTCTTCTGGAAACCCGAGCGCCGGCGCAGCGCCTGGAGCCGCTGGTTCATCAGCGACCGGCCCCGCACCATGCCCTCGGCGGCCACGGCCTGCGCCAGTTCCCCCGACACGGCGGAGGACGCGGCGGCGCTGTCCAGCCGGGCCCGCTTCAGCGCCTCCTCGTCCCAGGCCAGTTGTGACGGTACGAGCTCGCGAAGGCCACGCTCCACCGCCACGGCCTCCGCGAGGTCGAGCAGCAGTTCGGTTGAGGCAGGGCGCTCCGCTGCCCAGTCCGGCCACGACGTCTCGGATCCGCCGCCGGACGAACCTGCGAGGGCGGCGAGGGCCCGCCCGCGGCGCCACCTGCCGAAGGTCAGCCATCCGGCTCCGGCTGCCCGCCGGGCGCGCTCCTCCCAGCGGGCGAGCGCAGCCGGCTCCGCCGCCCAGGCGCCCTCCAGCAGTCGTACGGGCAGAGCGAGCCCGTCCGCCCGGCGGGCCCGCTCACGGACCAGCTCCAACAGGCGCGCCTCCTCGCCGATCCGCCCTGCCGCCTCCGCCCGGAGCACAGCCGTACGAGCGTGACGGTTGCGCAGCTCACCGGCCACGGTCGCGGCACCCCGGGCCGGGGCCGCTGCCGGCTCGGCCAGCAGTCCGGCCAGCTTCTCGGCCTCCCGTTCCCGGGCTTCCACGTTTCCGGTCCGCATGATCAGGCCGGGCGAGATCTCGTCGCACCGCTCGGCCACCACGTTGACGGCCTCGTTGTTCGTGGACGCGACCAGTACGGACTGGCCGGCTGCGACGGCGGTCGCGACCACGGCCGTCACCACCTCGCTCTTGCCGGTGCCGGGCGGGCCGGTCGCGACGGTGAGCCGACGGGTCATCGCCGAGGAGATCACCTGCTCCTGGCTCTCGTTGCACGGGCCGGGGGAGACCACCGTCACGGCCGGCTCGTCGCGCCCCGTCCCGTCATCGCGGTCACCCTCACCGGTCAGGAAGGCGTCCAGCGCGGTACCCGCGATCTGACCGGCACGCGTGGACATCTGGAGCAGGTTGTCGACCAGGCCCTCGGTCGCGACCCGCTCCATGCCGGAAGGCGCGAGCAGCACGGCGGCGTTGTGGGCACCGGGTCGCAGCGAGTCCATCACGGACCGCTCGCTCAGCGAGGACAGGTCGAGGGGCTCCAGCTCCGGAACGCCGAGCTCGGTCAGGAGTTCCCGTACCGCCTTGACCATCTGGGTGCCGTTGCCCTCCTGCCAGCTCGGCTGCCAGCGGGCCAGCAGCTCGGCGGCCTCGTCGTCGGACAGCAGCTCGGTGATCACACCGGTGTGCAGGGAGGGAACCCCGCTCGGGCGCAGCAGGTCGCGGCCGTTCTCGTCCGGGGTGAGCTCCATCGGCTGGACCAGCAGCGGCGCGATCCGCACCGCCGTCCGCCGACGGCCGTCCCCGCCGCGTTCGGGAAGGGTGATCGCCGGATACCCGTACCAGTACTCCTGGAGCCCGGCACCGTCGGCCTGCGCACCCGTGCTCTTCGGCTTGGGCAACCGCCCGGGGGCGGGGAAGGAGTGCCCGAGCCCGGACTGGATCGACTCGGGACCCTGGCCCAGCAGGAAGTACGCGGAGCCCCGGCCGCTGTCGCGGTCGGGCAGCATGCCGGACGCCGCCTGGGCGCCGAGGCAGTGCGCGTAGTACCGCAGCAGCCGCTGCGGGTCGACGCCCTCCCCGGCGTCCTGGGCGACCAGCTGCCGCGCCTTCAGCAGGGCGGGGGAGATTCCGGACCGAGCGGCGGCATGGGCCGCGTCGCGCGGCGCGTCGGGAAGACGGACCGCACGGGCGACCGAGCGGGCGAAAGGCAGTGAACGGGTGGCCCGAATCGTGGACTTGGTCGGCCGCTGTTCTTCGGGGACGCCCTTGACCACCATCTGCGCGGTCAGGTACTCGAAGAGGTCGTCCGGGGTGATCCAGCCGCCCTCCTTGATCCGTCCGCTCCGCAGGCCTTCCACGATCTCCCCGGTGAACCGGGAAGTACCGAGAGAAGACCCCTCCGGTGCCATCGCGGACGCGGTCTGGAGGGCGTCGGAGGCGGTGATGAAGTACACGCCGGTGGGGCGCAGCAGCGTACTGGGCGCGGGCCGATCACCGGTGGCCGTTTCCGTGCCGCCCTTGGCCGTCCACCCCTGGACGACGGACCCGCTGGAGCAGCAGTCCAGCAGCACCAGCTTGGACGCGGCCCGGCAGGACTGGAGCATCCGCTCCAGGAACTCGGCGGGGACCGCCGTGCCCGGCAGGTCGTCCGGGTCGGCGTCCCGGGTCAGGAAGTACAGCTGCCCGTCCGCCTCGCAGAACTGGCCGTGCCCGCTGAAGTAGAGCAGTGCCGTCTCGCTGGCCTGCCGCTCCTCCAGGAACTGCTCGACGGCGTAGAGCATTTCGGCGCGGGTCGGTTCGGCGACCACCGCGCAGTCGTTGTACATGCCGATCTCGGTGCTCTCCAGCACCGCCCGCATGTAATGAAGATCGGCCCGGACCGGTGGCAGGTCGTGATAGCGGTCGCTGTCGTACGTGGATACGCCGATGAGCATGGCGTACCGGTCGTTGTCGCTCACTGCGCGCCCGGCCCCGCCTCGCCGCCGTCCGCGTCCTCGTCCTCGTGAAAACGGGTGTCGGACGCACCGTCGGCGAGGAACCTGTCGATCAGCTCGCTGTCGGCCCGGGCCTCCTTGCCGGACACGCTCAGCGTCGTCCCGTCCGCCCGGGTGATGACGATGGTTCGCTGGGGCACGCGGGCCAGCCAGACCTGGATGCCCGCCGCGACGAGGGAGCCCCCGCTGAAGACCAGCCCGATCAGGTCGGTGACCGGGCCACCCTTGTCGGACTCGTCCCCGGGCAGGGGGCGCGGGGTGTCGAGCGCGGCCCGCGGATCGGCCTCGGCGAGGGCGGCGAGCAGCTCGCGCGCTTCGCGCCGGGCGCGCAGCGGGTCCTCGTCGACGATGGCGATGCGGTGGCCGGCGGCGGCCGGATCAGTGGTGGTACTCACGTTCTTGGTCCCCCTACGTCTTCCCCGTGCGGCTGACACACGGACGGGCGAGCGTACCGAAGACCGCTGACAACGAACTCGCCAGTTTCCGGAAAATGGCCGGTCATTGGCCTGAAACGGCCAGCTCGGCCCATATGGTCCCACCGGGGTACCCCGACGTGCGGGGTCGCCGCCCGGCCGCATTCCGTGTCAGATCGTGAGGAACCGACTCGGCGCCCCGTGCCGGGAGACGCGCAGTTCTTCGCGGGCGCGGGTGCAGGCGACGAAGAGGAGGTTCAACTCTGCCAGCACGTGGTCCCGGTGTTGCCGGGCGTCCACTGAGCGTCCGGCTCGATGAGCTGGACGCCGTCCTGCGCCGCTGCGGTGTCAGCCCCGGCGGCCTGGCCCCGGCGGTGGTGGTCCTCACCGGGCCGATCGCGTTGCTCGGCCCGGCTCGTGAGGCGGAGGAGCGGGCCTGGCAGGAGGCGTACGTCCCGACCGAAGCGCTCGCGGACCAGGTTCCGGCGCTCGCCGCCTGGGTCGCCCGCCTCCGGGGCGACGGTCTCGTACGGCGCCTCGCCGGCACTCCCGCCGCAGCGCCTGCCCCCCTCGGCCAGGCTGCCGTCACCCTCGGCTCCCTTCCCGCGGACCCGCCCGTGTCGCTCCCCGCCTTCGCGGCCCGGCGGCTCGGCAGTGCCCACGCCCTGGACGACGGCGCACCCTTGGCGACGATCACCCTGTCGGGTATCCGGGCGCTGACGGGTTTCCCCGAGGGGACGGGTGCCGAATGGCGTCGGGAGGCGTGGGCGTCGGCGGGTCTCCTGGGCGACGAGTCGTCCTCGACGGTCCTCACGCTGAACCTGAGGGGCACGCCGGCGCTGGACTGGACGGCTGACGCGGGCGAGCCGTCCGTGCCGACCCTGCGTCAGCTGATCCGCACGCCGCACGCCGCACGCCGCACGCCGCCCGCCTCGGCCGCCTCGGCCGTTCGGATGTGTGAGAACCCGGCGGTACTCGCTGCGGCCGCCGAAGCGTACGGCCCGCACTCCGCGCCACTGGTGTGTCTCCAGGGGCAGCCGTCCGCTGCCGCTCTCGTCCTCCTCCGCCACCTGCCCCTCTTGGAGCTGGGAGTCCGCGTGGAGGAGGAGACGGTACTCGACGTGTTGCCGTCCGACCCCGCGTGACGACAGTGGGGCCGAGAACGCCCGCGGGCGGCGGACGCCGACGTGGGGTCGGGGTACGCCGCGCTGGGGTGGACGGGGCCGGGTTACTTCGGGTCGCGGTTGAACTTCGACGTCGACCAGCGGTAGCCGAGCACCGTGAGGGCCAGGCACCAGGCGAGGGCGAGCCATCCGTTGTTGCCGATCTCGCTGCCGAGCAGCAGTCCGCGCAGGGTTTCGATGGCGGGGGTGAACGGCTGGTACTCGGCGATCGGCTGGAACCAGCCGGGCATGGCGTCGACCGGGACGAAGGCGCTGGACAGGAGGGGCAGGAGGATCATCGGCAGGGCGTTGTTGCTGGCGGCCTCGGCGTTCGGGCTGATCAGGCCCATGCCGACCGCGATCCAGGTGAGTGCCAGGGCGAAGGCGGCGAGCAGTCCGAACGCCGCGAGCCACTCCAGGGCGGTGGCGCCGGTGGACCGGAAGCCGATGGCCGCGGCGACGGCGCCGACGAGGACCACGCTCATGACCGATTGCAGCACGCTGCCGACGACGTGTCCGACGAGCACGGAGCCGCGGTGGATCGCCATGGTGCGGAAGCGGGCGATGATGCCCTCGGTCATGTCGTTGGAGACGGACACCGCGGTCCCCACCACGGTGCCGCCGATGGTCATCAGCAGGATGCCGGGGACGAGGTACGCGATGTACTCGGCGCGGTCCGCGCCGCCGCCGCCGATGCCCGCGCTCATCACGTCGCCGAAGACGTAGACGAAGAGCAGCAGCAGCATGACCGGTGTGAGCAGCAGGTTCAGCGTCAGGGACGGGTAGCGCCGGGCGTGCAGGAGGTTGCGGCGCAGCATCGTGGACGAGTCGCGCACGGCGAGGGAGAGGGAGCTCATCGGCCGGATTCCTTCGGCTGGTCGGGGACGCGGGTGCTGCCGGTCAGGGCGAAGAACACGTCGTCGAGGTCGGGGGTGTGCACGGTCAGTTCGTCGGCCTCGATGCCGGCCGCGTCGAGCCAGTCGAGGATGGAGCGCAGCTCGCGCTGGCTGCCGCCGCTGGGGATCTGCAGTGCGAGGGATTCGTCGTCCCGGGTGGCCTGGTGCAGGGCGAGGGCGGCGGACCGGTACGCGGCCGGGTCGGTGAAGCGCAGGCGGACGTGCCCGCCGGGGACGAGCCGCTTGAGCTCCTCGGCCGTGCCCTCGGCGGCGATCTTCCCGTCGTTGAGGACCGCGATGCGGTCGGCGAGTTCGTCCGCCTCCTCCAGGTACTGCGTGGTGAGGAAGACGGTGACGCCGCCGTTGACGAGTTCGCGGATGATGCCCCACATGTTGTGGCGGGAGCGGGGGTCGAGGCCGGTGGTCGGCTCGTCGAGGAAGATGATCCTGGGCCCGCCGACCAGCGTCATGGCGATGTCCAGGCGGCGCTTCATGCCGCCGGAGTAGGTGGAGGCGGGCTTCTTGGCGGCGTCGGTGAGGTCGAAGCGCTCCAGCAGCTCGGCGGCGAGGCGCTTTCCCTCGCCGCGGGAGAGGTGGTGCAGGTCCGCCATGAGGAGCATGTTCTCCTCGCCGGTGATCAGCCCGTCGACGGCGGAGAACTGCCCGGTGACGCCGATCGCCGCGCGCACCGCCTGCGGGTCGGTGGCCAGGTCGTGGCCGGCGATGCGGATGTCGCCGGAGCCGGCGCCGGGGGAGATGAGGGTGGAGAGGATCTTGACGGCCGTGGTCTTGCCGGCGCCGTTCGGGCCGAGCAGGGCGAAGACGGTGCCCGCCGGGATGTGGAGGTCGATCCCGTCGAGGACGAGCTTGTCGCCGTAGGACTTTCGCAGACCCGAGGCGGAGACGGCGGCGGGCGGCTCCTGGCCGTTGCGCCGAATGGACGTGGACATGACAGAAGTGGGCATGTGGTCCTCCCTTTCGGAGGCTGAAGTGACGGGGGGAGGGCCGGTGTTCAGCCCCGGGCGCGCACGATGTCGACGTTGCCGTGCCGGGTGCGGACGAGGACCTTGACGGTGTCCTCGGCCTCTCCCGGGGCCTCCGACGCGGTGAGCGCGTTGCGCACCTGGCCCACGCCCGCGTTGATGTCGAGCCAGGCTGCCGTACCCTCGCGGACGCCGACCTCGACGGCCCCGTACGAGGTCTCCAACTGGACGGTGCCACGGGCCACTTCACCCACGCGCAGGGCGCCGTGGGCGGTGGTCGCGGTGACCGAGTCCTCGGCGCGCTGGATCACGATGTCGCCGTTCGCGCCGCTCACCCGCAGCTCCGCGGTCGCGGCGCCCACGGTCGTGGTGCCGTGCGAGTTCTTCAGGACCGCGGGGCCGTCGAGCAGACCGATCCGCAGGCTGCCGGAGCTGGTGGTGATCTCGGCCGTGCCCTCGACCCGGTCCACGGTGATCGAGCCGTGCGACGCGGTCAGGTGGAGCGGGCCGGTCGCGTCGAGGCGGACGTCGCCGGACGAGGTCTTCACGCGGACCTCGCCGAGCCGGCCTTCGCCGAGCACCTGGGTCCAGGCGCCGGTCGTGTCGACGTCCGAGCCCGTGGGCAGCGCGACCGTCACGTCGACGATGCCGGTGCGGCCGAACATGTTCGACTTGGGCGTCCTGACGGTGAGCGCGCCGCCGGCGTACGTGACCTCGGTCTGGGCGGCCGTCCGCACGTCCAGGTCCTTCTTCGGGTCGCGGGGCCGTACGTCGACGACGGTGTCGGGGCGGTCGTCACCCGCCGTGAACTGGATGGAACCGGCCTCCACGCGTGCGGTGACCGAGATCGGTCCGGGAGTGTCGAAAGAAGGCATGGCTGTCCCGTCTTCTTGGCTCTTCGGGTCGTCCCCGCTGGTGGGACGTGGTGTGGGTGAAGTGGTGCGGGTGGGGAGGGGTGCGGGGTCAGCGCACCCAGCCCGTGAAGTTCTGTCCGATGGTCCGGGCCTTCTCCGTCGGCCTCGGCTGCGCGCCGCCGCTGCCGCCACCGACCGCGGCCGACACGGCCCGGACCAGCCACGCGTTGACCGAGAGGCCCTCGCGGCTCGCGGCCTCCTCGGCGCGCGCCTTGAGGTGGGCGGGCAGGCGGAGGTTGACGCGGGCGGTGCCGCCCTCGTCGCCGTCGGCCGGGGCCTCGGCCCTGAACGCTTCGACGGGCGCGGCCGGCTCCGCGGGGGCACCGCGGTCGGCGGGCGGCAGCGTCACCACGAAGTCGGGGTTGAGTCCGCGCAGCCGTACGTCGACCGAGCCGGGGGCGATGTCACGGGTGATCTCGTCCATCGCGGCGGAGAGCACGTGGAGCATGGTCAGCCGGGTCGCCGACTCCAGGGGAGCGGTGAGCCGCTCGGCCAGCTCGCGGGCGTCTTCCCCGCCGGCTTCGGCGGCCACCGCGAGCTCGCGGCGAAGGGTGTCGACATACGGCGTGAGGTCCATGACGCCATCATGGCATCACATTGGCGCCATGCGCAAGCTTTGGTGGCGTTATGGCGGGGGTGGGGGTACGGGGGATCGCTCTGACCTGCGAAAATGTGAGCGCGACGCGCTGATGGGTGGTGGTGGCACGCGGGCTGAGGGCTGTGGGATGGCGTTGCGTGGGGGCGGGGGGGGGGGGGGGGGGGGGGGGGGGGGGGGGGGGGGGGGGGGGGGAGGAAGAACACTACGAAACACCCCCCCCCCCACCCCACACACA
>NZ_JBVHWK010000032.1:43464-81586 GCF_055569445.1 Streptomyces sp. NPDC029122
CTCCACGAACAAAAAAGGAGGCGATAAGAGCGGCGGGGGGGGGGGGGGGGAAAGGGGGGGGGGGTGGTTGGGCCCCCCCCCCCCCCCCCCTTTCCCCCCCCCTCCCCCCCCCCCCGGTGCCATGGGTTGGCGCAACCAGAGCACCGTCAGCGCCGCTACGCCGAGACCCGGAACCGGAGGCGGCAGATACCGCGTCGGTGTCCCGGCGTACGGCGTGGGCGAGGACCGCTCCCCGCTGGTTCTGCAGGGGCCGCTGCCTCAGGCGGGCCGGTTCGGTCTCCGGGATGAGACGGTGACCTGGGTGCCGGGCCGGGACCGGGAGAGGGCGTTGACGTACGCGGACACCGGTCTGCCCAGCGAGCGGGTCGGGGAGGCGATGTCGATGAGCTCGACGCCGGGGTTCCACAACTCCCAGTCACGCCGCAGCGCTTCGGCGGCAGCCCGGTCCTCTGGCGTAGGGTGCGTGACCGTGACGGCGCGGACCTCGTCGCCGAGGGAGCGGGCGGCGGTGAGCACCTGACAGGTCAGCCTGGACGGGCCCGAGACCGGAACGACGACCAGCGAGTGCGTGCGGCGCGGCGGTCGCGGGATGCGGTCGAGTTCCAGGCGTGCGCCGATGCCGTCCTGGACGCCTGCCGGCAGGCCGGATTCACGCCGACACCCCGGTACGTCACCGCGGGCATCGCCGCCCAGCCGGCGCTGGCGCGGGCCGGCCCCGCACCGCGCTCGTCCCCCGGACGGCCATCGACCCGTCCGCACCCGGGATCCGTGCGGTGCCCGTCGCGGACGTCCCGATCCTGCGCCTGCCGTTCGCCGCGACCCGTCGCACCGGGACCGCGAACCCGACGGCCACGGCCGTCGTCCCCGCGCTCCGGACCGCCGCGCGAGAGGTCCGCGGCAGGCGTCCGTCGGCGGACTGGTGCGCCGTCACGAGCCGTCACGCGCCGCTTGGCTGGCGGTACGGCGTCACGGTTCCCCGGAACCGGCACCGGTCGCGGGGGAGTCGGCGGGGTGGCGGCGGGGTGGCCTGGAGGGGGCGTGAACGGGACCTTCCCGTTCCCCCGGTTTGGCTGAATGTCGCCCCCATGGCATCCGGTCACAGGAGGCCGTGATTCCGATTGATTCCGGCCAATCACGAGATGATCAATCAGCTTTCGGTCATGGTGCCTCGGCAGCCATACGGCTTGTGTCCCGACCCTTTTCTGTCAGCGGCAGACAGGTAGGGTGATCACGCCGCCGGGCCCGGCGGTGACGGGGGGAGAGACATTGGGCGAGCCACTCAGATTCGGAATTCTCGGACCACTCATGGTGATGGCGGGGGAACGGACGGTTCAGGTAGGAGGTGCCCGGCAACGTACGATTCTGGCCCTTCTGCTCCTGAGTCCAGGGCGGATCGTTCCGGTTGACACCCTCGTGGACGTGGTCTGGAACGGTCGTCCGCCAGCCACCGCCCGGACCCAGGTCGCCATCGTGATCGCGGCCCTGCGCAAGGCCATCAAGAGCGAAGGCGTGGCCGAGGACGTCATCGTCACGGCGCACCCCGGCTACCTGCTGCGCCCCGACGGCCACGTGCTCGACACCGTCACCTTCACCGAGCTCGTCGCCGAGGCCGAGGAGGCGGTCCGGATCCACCGTCCGGCCGACGCGGCGCGCTGCTACGCCGAGGCGCTCGCCCTCTGGCGCGGACCCGCGCTCGCCGGGGTCACCGGTCAGCTCGTCGAGGACGAGGCGGCCCGCTGGGAAGAAGTACGGATCAACGCCTACGAGGCGATGACGGGCGTGCAGCTGGAGCTGGGGCGGCACCAGCTGCTGCTGCCCGAACTGGCCGCCGCCGTGCGGGAACACCCGCTGCGCGAACGCACCCGGTACCACCTGATCCTCGCCCAGTACCGTTCCGGACGGCGGGCCGAGGCGATGGAGAGCTTCCGGGAGGCGCGCCGCCAGTTCATCGACGAGCTCGGCATGGACCCCGGCCCCGAACTCCAGGAGCTGCACGACGCGATCCTGCGGGACGACCCGTCGCTGGCCTTCGAGCCGCCGGCCGAGCCGGTGGACGGCGCGGCCGACGCCGCCGATGCCTTAGCCGCACGCGGGCGCGTCGTCCCCTCCGAACTCCCGCCGGACGTACCGGGGTTCGCGGGCCGAGGTGCTGAATTCACCGCCCTCGACTCCCTGGTGGACGGCCAGGGCGAGCACAGCCGCGCATCCACCGTCGGACTGATCACCGGCGTGGCGGGCGTGGGCAAGACCGGCCTCGCGGTCCGCTGGGCGCACCGTGTTACCGAACAGTATCCGGACGGGCGGCTCTTCGCGGACCTCCGCGGCTATGACGAGCACCACGCACCGACCACCGCCGGGGACATACTGAGCCGCTTCCTGCGCTCGCTCGGCGTTGACAGCGACGACGTGCCCAACGGCCTGGAGGACCGGATCGCGCTCTACCGCAGCGTGCTCGCGGAGCGCCGGGTGCTGATCGTGCTGGACAACGTACGCACCTTCGCGCAGATCCGCCCGCTGCTGCCCGGCAGCGGCGGCTCCACCGTGCTCGTCACCAGCCGGGAGCAGCTGGAGCAGCTGGTGACCTGGCCGCAGCGGGGCCGCGTACACCTGGGCGTGCTCCCCGAGGGCGACTCGGTCGAGCTGCTCGGCCGGATCGTCGGCGAGGCCCGGATACAGGCCGCTCCCGAGGACGCGGCGCGCCTGGTCGAGCTGTGCGACCGGCTGCCGCTGGCACTGCGCATCGCCGCGGCCCGGCTGGCGTCGAAGCCGCACTGGACGGTGCGCCACCTGGTGACCCGGCTCAGCGACGGGCGCCGCCGGCTGGACGAGCTCAGCCAGGGCGAGTCCCAGGTCCGGGCCAGCTTCGAGCTGAGCTACCGGTACCTGCACAAGGACGCGGCCCGGCTGTACCGGCTCCTCGGGCTGCTCGGCGTACCGGACTTCACGGCGTGGGTGGGTGCCGCGCTGCTGGACGCGGACGTCCTGGACGCGGAGCGGCTGATAGAGCACCTGGTGGACGCGCAGTTCCTGGAGGTGGTCGGCGTCGACGCCACCGGACAGCTGCGCTACCGCTTCCAGAACCTGATGCGCCTGTACGCGGAGGAGCTGGCCCGGGAGGAGGAGAGCGAGGAGGAGCGGCTGGCGGCCTGCGACCGGGTCTTCCGTACGTGTCTGACCATCGCGGAAGAGGCGCACCGGCGCGAAAGGGGCGGCGGAGGCATCGCGGACTGCGAGACGCCGCGCCGGGAGATCGACTCCGTGCTGCTGGAAGAG
Source organism: Streptomyces sp. NPDC029122 (assembly GCF_055569445.1). Taxonomy (NCBI): domain Bacteria; kingdom Bacillati; phylum Actinomycetota; class Actinomycetes; order Kitasatosporales; family Streptomycetaceae; genus Streptomyces; species Streptomyces sp. NPDC029122. Next base: position 46,738 of record NZ_JBVHWK010000032.1, read on the forward strand.
CTGCTGGTGGCTCCGCTGGAGTGGTTCGAGGCCGAACGGCTCTCCCTGGTCGCCGTCGTCGAGCAGACGGCCGCCCTGGGCATGGACGACCTGGCGTGGGGCCTGGTCATCGCCATGGAGGTGCTCTTCTCCTCGCGCAACTACCTGGAGGACTGGCGGCATTGCAGCGAGCACGCCCTCCAGGCGGCACGCGGCGCGGGCAACCTGCGCGGACAGGCGGCCATGGAGCGCAAGCTGGGCCTGGTCGAACTGAGGCTCCGCAGACTGGCCGAGTCGACCGCGCGGCAGGAGACCGCGCTCGCGCTCTACACGGAGGCCGGCGACTCGCTCGGGCGCGCGCTGGTGCTGAGCGGCCTCGCGTTCATCGACCGGATCCGGGGAGAACTCGATCAGGGCATGGAGCGGCTGCGGGAGGCACTGCCCGTGTTCCGGGAGGCGGGCGACCGGTACTCGGAGGCGTACGCGTTGCAGAACATGGCGCAGTTCGCCCTCGACCAGGGGCGGCCCGAGGCCGCCGCCGAGCTCAGCCGTGAGGCGCTGCGCGTGTGCGAGAGCAGCAAGGGCGACCAGCACGGGCTCGCGCTGGCCATCCACCGCCTCGCCGGCGCACACCTCGCGCTGGGGCAGCTGGAGGAGGCCGAGAGCGAATTCACCCGGGTCGTGGAGATCGTGCGCGGGAGGTCCGATCTGCTCGGCCTGGCCCACGCGCTCCTGGGGCTCGCCGAGACCCGGCTCCAGACCGGCGCCGCGGAGGCGGCCGAGCGGACCTTCCTGGAGGCTCTGGACGCGGCCCGGCGGACCCGGAGCCCGATGATCGAGGGCCAGATCAGGCTCGCGCTGGGCCGGGCGTACGGCGAGCGGGGCGACGGCGACGCGGGCCGGGCGCACCTCGCCGCATCGCTGGCCGTCTTCCAGCGCATCGGCTCCCCGCCCTGGGAGGCGAAGGCGGCCGCCGCGCTGGAACGGCTGCGGGAGGTGTCGCGGAAGGCGTAACCGGTCAATAACCCGGCGATAAAGCGGCTCCCTAGCGTCATCGCAGACGAGAAAACTGCCGAGCTGTGGAGTCTGCGATGTCACGTACGACCGGCGCGCCCTCTTTCGCCGTGATCCCCGGCGCCCAGGTGCATGAAGTCCTGGACGGCCGTGCGCCCGAGGTGGTCGGATTGATCGAATCCGCATATCGGGTGCACGGCGAGGGCGGCACGGTCAATCCGCCCTCCTATTTCCTGCGTTTTCCGGACCGGCCCACTTCGCGGATCATCGCGCTGCCGGCCTCGATCGGGGGAGCGGCCCCGGTCGACGGAGTGAAGTGGATTTCCAGCTTCCCCGAAAATGTGGCGGCCGGAATTCCGCGTGCCTCCGCCGTGCTGATCCTCAACGACCCCGAGACCGGATATCCGCTCGCCTGCCTGGAATCCTCGATCATCAGCGCGGCCCGCACCGCCGCCTCCGCCGCGCTGGCGGCCGACCGGCTCAGCCCGGCGGGCCGCCGGCCGCGCCGGATCGGCTTCTTCGGCGTCGGCCTGATCGCCCGCTTCATCCACCAGTACCTGGCGGGCACGGGCTGGGAGTTCGACGAGATCGGCGTGCACGACCTGTCCGCCGAGCACGCCGAGGGCTTCGCCGACTACCTGACCCGCTCCGGGGAGCAGGGCCCCGTCACCGTCCACGACAGCGCCGAGAAGCTGATCCGCGGCAGCGATCTGGTGGTCTTCGCGACCGTCGCCGGCACCCCGCACGTCACCGAGCCCGACTGGTTCGGCCACAACCCGCTGGTGCTGCACGTCTCGCTGCGCGACCTGGCGCCCGAGGTGATCCTCTCCGGCTTCAACGTCGTCGACGACGTCGAGCACTGCCTCAAGGCCGACACCTCCCCCCACCTGGCCGAACAGCTCACCGGCAGCCGCGACTTCGTCGACGGCACCCTCTACGACGTGCTGTCCGGCCAGCTCCCCGTCCCCGAGGACAAGCCCGTCTTCTTCTCGCCCTTCGGGCTGGGCGTCCTCGACCTCGCGGTCGGCCGGCACGTCTACGACGCCCTGTGCGAGCGCGGCGACCTGTCGGTCGTGGAGGACTTCTTCCACGAGATGCGCCGCTACGGCTGAGCCCCGCACCCCCACCCCGCGCCGCCCCGCGCGGCGCGAACCGGCCGTCCTCACGGCCCCGAGCCATCCGAGGAAAGTGATTCAGTGACCACGCTGCTCGACACCGCCACTCGGGCGCCGGCCGCACCCGGCCGGCGCCCCCTCCCCGTCCGGGTCGAGGAGACCGCCCTCGACCCGCACCCCCCGATCGAGCTGTACGAGGCCCTGCGCGCGCGGTTCGGGGAGGACGTGTTCCTCCTGGAGTCGCTGGAGAGCCCCGAGTTCGACGGGAACTCCGCCGTCGTCGGCTTCGGCCGCCTCGCCGAGCTGCGCATCCGCGCCGGGCGGATCTCCGCCGCCGGCGTGCCGTCCGTACTGGCCGAGCTGTCCCGCGCCGCCGACGGGCTGGGGCTGGCCGCCGGCCCCGGCGGCGACCGGATCTTCGAACGCCCCGGCCAGGTATGGGACGTCCTGCGGGCCGTGCAGGCCGGCTTCGACGTCGACAGCCCCCGCCCCGAGTACGCCTTCGGCTTCCTCGCCACCATCGGCTACGGCGCCGCCTGGTACATGGAGGAGCTGCCCGTCCGCGAGCACACCGACGAGGGGGCGCCCGACCTGGTACTGACCCTGTTCCAGGACACCGTCTGGTACGACCTGGACGCCGGCACGGCCGTCCGGCTCGCGGCCCGCGGCGAGGCCTTCGGCCCGGACGGCGGCCCCGCCGCCCGCACCGACCTCGCCGGCATCGTCGAGCGGCTGACCGCCGGGATGACCGAGCCGGCAGGGCGCGTCCCGGCCGCCCCCGCACCCCGGGCCGTCCGCGACAGCACCGACGAGGGAGCCTTCCTCGCCAACGTGGAACGCTGCCTGCGGCACATCGGCGTCGGCGACATCTACCAGATCCAGATCGGCCACCGCATCCAGGTCGAGACGGACCTGACCCCGCTCGACGTCTACCGGCGGCTGCGCGGACGCAACCCTTCCCCGTACATGTACCTCGTCCCCCGCGACGGCTCCACGCTGATCGGCGCCAGCCCCGAGGTGCTCTTCCGCACCGAGGGCGACCGCATCGTGATGCGCCCCATCGCCGGCACCACCCCGCGCAGCGGCGACCCCGCCGTGGACGGTCCGCGCGTCGAGGCCCTGCTCGCCAGCGAGAAGGAACGGGCCGAGCACGTGATGCTGGTCGACCTGTGCCGCAACGACGTCGGCCGGGTGTGCCTGCCCACCACCCTCGAAGCCACCCGGCTGATGACGGTCGAGACCTTCAGCCACGTCTTCCACCTGGTCTCCACCGTCGAGGGGAGCCTCGCCCCCGGTGAGGACACCTGGTCCTCGCTGGCCGCGACCTTTCCCGCGGGGACGGTCACCGGCGCCCCCAAGATCCGCGCCATGGAGCTCATCTCCGAACTGGAGTACGAGCCGCGCGACATGTACGCCGGCGCCGTCGGCCTGGTCGACGTACGCGGCTGGTCCCGCCTCGCGCTGTGCATCCGCACGGTCACCCATGATGGAACGGCCTACTCCACCCAGAGCTGCGCCGGCATCGTCGCCGACTCCTCGCCCGCCGCCGAGTGGCGCGAGACCCTGCACAAGATGGGAGCGGCCTACTGGGCGCTCACCGGTGAGGAGCTGCTTCCGTGAAGGTCCTGCTCGTCGACGCCTACGACAGCTTCACCCACATCATCGACCAGTACCTGCGCACCCTCGGAGCGGACACCGAGGTCGTCCGCTCCCGCACCGAGAGCCCCGACGAGCTCGCGGCCCGGCTGCCGGACGCGGTGGTCCTCGGCCCCGGGCCGGGCCACCCCGCCGAGTCGGGCCACGTCGAGCTGGTGCACCGCTTCGCCGGACGGGTGCCCCTGCTGGGCATCTGCCTGGGCCACCAGGCCATCGGCCTGGCCTACGGGGGCCGCGTACAGGTGGCCGAACGGCTCAAGCACGGCAAGACCAGCGAGGTCGCCCACGACGGAGCCGGCGTCTTCGCGGGGCTCGGCGAGACCATGACCGCCACCCGCTACCACTCCCTGATCGTCGCCGAACCCCTGCCGCAGGAGCTGCTCGCCACCGCGCACGCCGTCGACGACGGCTACGTGATGGGACTGCGCCACCGCACCCTCGCCGTGGAAGGGGTGCAGTTCCACCCCGAGTCCATCACCACGGTCGGCGGCATGCGCCTCCTGCGCAACTTCCTCACCACCGCACGGACCCGGCGCGCGGACATCCTCGCCGGGTGACGAAGGAGCAACGAAGGAGCGATCTCGTGGAGCACGTGGATTCCTGGCGGGCCCGGCCCGCAGCACAACAGCCCGAATGGCCCGATCCCGCCGCCCTGGCGGAGGTGCGGGCACGACTGCGCGACACCGTCCCGCTCGTGGTCGCCGCCGAGTGCGAGCAGCTCAAGTACCGGCTCGGCGCCGTCGCCCGGGGCGAGGCCTTCCTGCTCCAGGGCGGCGACTGCGCCGAGACCTTCGCGGACGTCCGCGAGGACTCGGTGCGCCGCAAGGTGCAGACCCTGCTCCAGATGGCGCTCGTCCTCCAGTACGCCGCCTCCGTGCCGGTCGTCAAGATCGGCCGGATGGCGGGCCAGTACGCCAAGCCCCGCTCCAAGCCCACCGAGACCCGCGGCGGGCTGACCCTGCCCGCCTACCGGGGCGACGCCGTCAACGGCTTCCCCTTCGAGGCGGCCGAACGCACCCCCGATCCGGACCGCCTGCTGCGGATGCACCAGGCCGCCTCCGGCACGCTGAACCTCGTACGGGCCTTCACCACCGGCGGCTACGCCGACCTGCGCCAGGCGCACGCCTGGAACCAGGACTTCGTGGCCCGCTCGCCCGTCGGGGAGCGCTACACGGCGCTCGCCACCCAGATCGACCAGGCCCTCAACTTCATGCGGGCCTGCGGGGCGGACGAACGCATCCAGCACGCCGTGGAGTTCTACGTCAGCCACGAGGGCCTGCTGCTGGAGTACGAGGAACCGCTGGTCCGCGAGGACCCGGCGACCGGCCGGCACTACGCGACCAGCGGGCACATGCTCTGGATCGGGGAGCGCACCCGGGACCTGGACGGCGCGCACGTGGAGTTCTTCTCGCGGATCGCCAACCCGGTCGCGGTCAAACTCGGCCCCACCACGGACTCCGACACCGTGCTGCGGCTGATCGACCGGCTCGACCCGGAGCGCGAGCCGGGACGGCTCACCTTCGTCGTCCGGATGGGCGCCGGACAGGTCCGCGACCGGCTGCCCGAACTAGTGGAGAAGACGGCCGCGGAGGGAGCGCCGGTGGCCTGGGTGAGCGATCCCATGCACGGCAACACCTTCGAGGCGCCGTCCGGCCTCAAGACCCGCCGCTTCGACGACATCGTCGACGAGGTGAAGGGCTTCTTCGAGGTCCACCGCGAGCTCGGGACGCATCCCGGCGGCGTGCACCTGGAATTCACCGGGGGCGACGTCACCGAATGCGTGGGCGGCGGTGAGGAAGTGAGCCTCGACGGACTGAGCGAGCGCTACGAATCCACCTGTGACCCCAGGCTCAACCGCACCCAGTCGCTGGATCTGGCATTCCTGGTCGCCGAGATGTACCGGGAACGCTGAATTCCGCTTATTGCCGTTATCGCGGACCGCCCACGAGGGCGCCCCGATCACGTCTCGAGCGGCCCGCGAGCGGACGTCAAGAGGGGTCCCAAGGGTTTGTTATCGGCCTAGGGGCCCCTTCTGACCTGCGGGTATATCGTCCTTATCGAAATCGCGCGGCCCCGGAAGACGGAGCGATATCAGCTCGAAGCCGCTCCTTCCTAGTGTTCTTCTCACCGGAACAAAGCGACGCTCAAGCAGTACTCAACGGGGAGAAGAACAGAGATGCAGAACACGTGGCGCACCCAGGTCAAGCGCATCACCCTCGCGGCCATCGCGGCGGTGGCGATCGCGGGCGGGGTGCAGATCGCGAACGGGGGACCCGCGGACGGCGGCAGCAGCGTGACGGCCGATGCCACCACCCCGCAGGCCCCGGCCGCGGCCCAGACGCCGTCGCCGTCCTTCTCCAAGGACATCGACGAGTGGGGCTGAGCCGCCACACCCGACGACCCCGAGGGGGAACCAAGTGACCACCGCCAGACCAGAACCCGGCCGCGGGGCGCGCAGCTGGCCCGCCCTGCTGGAAACCCTGCTCGCCGGCCGTGACCTGACCGCCGCCGACACGGCCTGGGCCATGGACCGGGTGATGAGCGGCGAGGCCACCGACGCGCAGCTCGCCGGCTTCCTCGTCGCCCTGCGCGGCAAGGGGGAGACGGTCGGCGAACTGGAGGGCCTGGTACGGGCCATGCTCCACCACGCGGTGCCCCTCGACGTCCCCGGAGCCACGGTCGACGTGGTCGGTACGGGCGGCGACGGGGCCCGTACGGTCAACATCTCGACCATGTCCGCGATCGTCGCGGCCGGCGCCGGCGCCCGCGTCGTCAAGCACGGCAACCGGGCGTCGAGTTCGGCCTCGGGATCCGCGGACGTGCTGGAGGCCCTGGGCGTGCGGCTGCGTCTGGAACCGGCGAGGGTGGCCGCCCTCGTGGACGAAGCGGGGATCACCTTCTGCTTCGCCCCGGACTTCCACCCGTCCATGCGGCACGCCGCCGCCGTCCGCAAGCAGCTGGCGATCCCCACCGTCTTCAACGCGCTCGGGCCGCTGACCAACCCGGCCCGTCCGACCGCCCAGGCGGTCGGCGTGGCCGACGCGCGGCTGCTGCCGCTGATCGCGGGCGTACTGGCCCGCCGGGGCGGCAGCGCCCTGGTGTTCCGCGGGGACGACGGCCTCGACGAACTCAGCGTCACCACCACGTCCACCGTGCTGAGCGTCGAGGGGGGAAGGGTCCGGGAGGAGTCCTTCGACCCCCGCGACGCGGGCATCGCGCCCGCCCCGGTCGACGCGCTGCGCGGCGGGGACGCCGGGCACAACGCGGACGTGGCCCGGCGGCTGTTCGCCGGCGGGGAGCGCGGGCCGGTCCGCGACGCGGTGCTGCTCTCGGCGGCCGCCGCGCTGGCCGCGGCCGAGCCGTCCGGGGGCCGTACGGTCACCGAGCGGCTGCGCGAGGGGGTCGCCGCGGCGGCCGCCTCCCTGGACACGGGGGCCGCGGAGGCGGTCCTGGAGCGCTGGGTGCGGGCGGCGGCCGGACACGCCGAGGCGCCGCTCGCCGCCGCCGGGCGGTGAGCGGTACGTACGGTACGGAGCGCGGACGCGCCGCCGGTGCGGCCGGACCGGTCCCGGGGAGGGGGACGGCCCGGCCGCACCGGCGGCGGTCACGGGTCCGGGATCACAGGACGGCCGCCTTCGCCGGCAGCCGTACCGGCTCGTGGACCAGCGGCCCCTCGGCCCCGTCGTCGGCCTCCTTGCCCCGGGGCACGCCCCGTCGGATCCAGGACAGCGCGGGCGAGGTGATCGCCGTGGTGAGCAGGGCCATGAGCACCAGCATGGTGAACAGCTCCGGCCCGATCACCCCCAGCTCCAGGCCCAGGTTCAGCACCACCAGCTCGGTCAGGCCGCGGCAGTTCATCAGCGCCCCGATCGACATGGCGTCCCGCCAGGACTGGCCGGTGGCGCGGGCGGCCGTGGTGCTGCCGCCCCACTTGCCGAGGAAGGCGACGACCATGACGGCCAGGGCCCACAGCCACATCATCGGATCGGCGGCGAGCAGCCCCACATCGGTCTTCAGGCCGGTGTTGACGAAGAACAGGGGCAGCAGGATCGGGATGGTGAAGGCCCGCAGCCGCGCCGCGCACAGCTCGATCACCCGCGAACCGCGCGGGGTGATCACCCCGAAGACGAAGGCGCCGAACAGGGCGTGCACGCCGATCTTGTCGGTGGTGAAGGCCGACAGGCACAGCCCGCTGAAGAGCACCACCAGGACGACGGAGTCCACCGTGCGGGCCGCCCGTACGGCCCACTTGGCGAGCAGCGGCCGGACGGCGTAGATCATGAACGCCAGGAACAGGGCCGCCAGGGCCGCCGTGGTGGCCGCCTCGACCGGGGAACTGCTGGTGCTGACGGCGACGACCGCGGCGAGCAGGCACCAGGCGGTCACGTCGTCCACGGCCGCGCAGGCCATGGCCAGGGCGCCGATCCGGGTGTTGTAGAGCCCCCGGTCGGTCAGGATCCGGGCGAGCACCGGGAAGGCCGTGATGCTCATGGACACGGCGATGAACAGGACGAACGCGACCTCGCTGACCCCCTTCGGCGCCATCGTGTCGTACATCAGCAGGGCCAGCCCCGAGCCGAGGACCAGGGGGAGCGCGATGCTCGCCTGGCTGACGGCGATGGCCGTACGGCTGTGCCCGCGCAGGGCCGAGAGGTTCAGTTCCAGGCCCACCAGGAACATGAACGCCAGCAGACCGATGTTTCCGAACGCCCCGGTGAACGGCAGGACCGTCCCGGGGAACAGCCATGCCTGGGCGTCGGGCCACAGCCAGCCGAGCAGCGAGGGACCCAGCAGGATGCCGACGGCGATCTCGCCGACCACCGGCGGCTGACCGAGGCGGCGGAAGAGCATCGCGCCGGCCTTGCACGCGAGGATGACGGCGGGGATCGCTATCAGCAGATCGGGCAGCGGGTCACGGGCGGACACGGGCAGCTCCCTCCGCGGCCGAAGGGGCGACGCGCGGGGCGGGTGCCGCCGGCGGGGGCGGTGCCGCGGCGGGTGGGCCCGGGACGGCGGTGGCGTCGGTCCAGCGGGCGTACCGGCGCTTCCCGTACAGCAGGGGCTCCTCCTCCTCGCGCAGCGAGACGCGGCTGATCCGGACGAACACGGCGGTGTGGTCGCCGAACTCGACGGTCTGGGTGACCTCCCCGTCGGCGACCGCGTGCGAGGCCTCCGCGAGGTGCGGGCCGCCGGCCCCCAGCGGCAGCCGCCACTCGACGCGCTCGAAGCGGTCCGGGGAACCCGAGGCGAACAGGTCCGAGACCGGGCGGGCGTTCTCGTGGAGCAGGTTGACCGCCACGTGCCCCGTCTCCAGGACGGCCTGCACGGTCGGGCTCGCGGTGCGCAGGCACAGCACCACCGTGGGCGGGGAGAGGGCGACGCTGGCGAGGGAGCTGCACGTCATGCCGCGCGGCTCGGAATCCGTACCGATCGTGGTGATCACCGAGACGCCGGACGGGAAGGCCGACATCAGGGGCCTGATGTCGGCTTCGGCCGCGCCGCCGGACACGGCGGCGCGGGCGGCGGGGGACGGCTGCGAGGTGGCTGTCATGAGGGGGACTCTCCTGGGGCTGGGCCCGGGCCGGGCCGGTGCTGGCGCTGGGGGTGCGGCGCGGGCCCGGAAGCCGGAGGGAGGAGCCGGCTCCGGGCCTGCGCACCGGAAGGGAGGGGACGCGTACTAGCCGTGCAGCTTGCGCAGGTAGTCGTACGTGCTGGGGAGGGTGTCGAGGAGGTGGTCCTGCTCCTGCTTGACCTTGCCGAACATGGCCTCGGCGCCGGCCACGGAATCGGGCTTGTGCGCGAGGATCGGCAGCGGGGCGTCCGGCTCCAGGCCGAGGCCCGCGAAGACGCAGTAGTAGCTGCCGTTGGTCCAGAAGTTACGGAACTCCGCCTCGAAGTTGCCGTAGTACGTGGACTCGTCCGCGATCGGCGAATTGATCGGCAGGCCGGCCTTGTAGGCGGAGATCTTCTCCTGGATGTTCTGGGGGAGCGTCAGCTCCTTGTTGGCCTGCCAGAACGGCGTGTCGTTGCGCGGCGCGTAGTAGAAGTGCGCCTGGATGAAGTCGCGGGTGTCGTCGAACATCACCTCGATCTCGCGGTTGAAGCTGTTCGCCAGTTCCGGGTTGAAGGTGCGGTCCGGGAAGTGCTTGGCGAGCTGGTAGATGGCCGCGGTGATGAAGTAGATGCCGGTCGATTCCAGCGGCTCCAGGAAGGCGGAGGAGAGGCCGATGCTCACCACGTTGTTCACCCAGGCGCGGCGGTTGCGGCCGACCCGGAACTTCACGTGGTTGAACTTCGTCGTCTCCGGGTCCAGGCCCCACAGGGCGCTGAATTCCCTGGTCGCCTCCTCCTGGGTGGCGAACTTGCTGGAATAGACGTAGCCGGAGCCGAAACGGCCCAGCATCGGGATCTTCCAGGTCCAGCCGGAGGACATCGCGATGGCGGAGGTGTACGGCTCGATGCCGTTCGCCTCGTCGTCGTGCGGCACCGCGGTGGCGACGGCGCTGTCACACAGCAGGTGGTCGCTCATGTCGATGAACGGCTCCTCCATGGCCTGGTTGATGAGCAGGCCGCGGAATCCGGAGCAGTCCACGAACAGGTCGGCGTCCAGCACCCGGCCGCCCTTGGTGTGCAGGGCCTTGATGAACCCGCGCTCGTCCTTCTCGGCGTGCGTCATCTCGTCCTGGACGTGGTTGACGCCCTGCTTCCCGGTGGCGAAGCGGCGCAGGAAGTCGGCGACCAGGGCGGCGTCGAAGTGCCAGGCGTAGCGGGTGGACGGGGTGCCGTCGAGCCACTTCGGGGACTTCTTCGCGTCCATCACCGGGGGCTCGCGGAAGCACGCGTAGTCGAACGGCTCCTCGGTCTGGCCCTCCAGCTTCCGCTTGGCCCAGTAGTGCGACATCGGGACGTTGTCGCTGTCGGGGAGGATGCCGAACGGGTGGTAGAAGTGGTCCGGGCCGCCGTTCTCCAGCTCGCGGGCGTCGGGCTGCCCCTGGCCGCCGGTACGCCAGTTCACGAACCGCACCGCCATCTTGAAGCTGGCGTTGCACTCCCGCATCCACTCCTCCTCGGCGATGCCGAGGTAGTCGAAGAGGACCTTGTGGAGGTTGGGGACGGTGGCCTCGCCGACACCGATCCGCGGAATCGCCGGCGCCTCCAGGACGGTGATGTCCACGGTGCCCTGGAGCGCCTTCCCGAGATAGGCGGCGGTCATCCAGCCGGCGGTACCGCCGCCCAGGATGACGACTTTCTGAATGCGCGAGTCGGTGCCGGTCATGTAGGGACTCTCTCTTCCGTCTGCATGGGGAGTTCCGTTGTGCGATGGGAAGAGATTCCGGCCGCCGACTATGCGCCGCCTATAACCGGCCGTATGGCATCGGTATAGCGGATTGGCCGAATCTCGGTCCCGTTGTATCCGCACCCCGCAACTCCCAGCAGAGGATGGCTGCATCAGATGCCGTACGACGAAGGGACGAAGGGAATCCTCTCAACTGTGGGAGGAACGCCGCTCATCGAACTGGAGCGTTTGCTGCCGGGCCTCGGCTCGCGGGTGTTCGCCAAGGTGGAGCGGTTCAATCCCGGAGGAAGTATCAAGGACCGCTCGGCACTCTCCATGGTGCTGGCGCGCATCAGGTCGGGGGAACTCGTCCCCGGCAAATCCACGGTGGTCGAGTCCAGTTCGGGCAATCTCGCGATCGGGCTCGCCCAGATCTGCGGCTATTTCGGCCTGCGCTTCATCTGCGTGGTGGACGCCCGCACGACCCGGCAGAACGTGGCGATCCTGCGCGCCTACGGAGCCGAGGTCGAGATCGTCGTCGACCCCGACCCGGCCACCGGCGAGCTGCTGCCCGCCCGGCTGCGACGCGTCGCCGACCTGGTCGCCGGGATCCCCGACGCCTACTGGCCCGACCAGTACTCCAACCCGCTCAACCCGATCGCCCACCAGACCACGATGCGCGAGATCGCCGAGGCCCTCGACGGCCGCGTCGACCAGCTCATCGTGGCCGCGGGTACCAGCGGAACCCTGGGCGGCTGCGCCGAGTACATCCGCCGGCACGGCATGAACACCACCGTCAACGCGGTCGACGCGATCGGCAGCGTGCTCTTCGCCCCGCCCGAACGCGTCACCCGGCTGATCCCGGGCCACGGCGCCTCGGTCGTGCCCCGGCTGCTGCGCCCCTCGGACGCGGACCGCGTCATCCACGTCGGCGACCTCGACTGCGTCGTGGGCTGCCGCCGGCTCGTCCGCCACGAGGCGGTCCTCGCCGGAGGCTCCTCGGGGGCCGTGGTCGCCGCCCTGGAGCGGATCGCCCCGGACATCATCCCGGGCTCCAACGTGGTGCTCGTCCTGCCCGACGGCGGCGACCGCTACCTGGAGACGATCTACGACGACGCCTGGGTGCACCGCCAGTTCGGCGAGGTCTCGCACCTGTGGAAGGACCCGCAGCCCGCGGTCACGCCCCACCTCGTGGATATAGGCCACCGATAGCGGCCGCTCCCACCATCGATCCATCGCCCCCCCTCGCACGATCCCCACCCAACGGAGGAATTCGGATGACCACCCAGATCCCCACCCTCGACGCCGAGCGCAAGGAGCAGATCAAGGAGATCGTCTGCGACATCCTCGAGCTCGACCTCGACGAGGTGACCGAGACCAGCCTCTTCAAGGAGGAGCACGACGCCGACTCCCTGCGCACCATCGAGATCCTCGCCTCCCTGGAGCGGGTCTTCGGCATCACGCTGGAGCAGGCCGAGCTCAGCCGCATGGTCAACCTCGTCGGCGTGTACGCCGTGATCGCGGAGGCCGAGGGCAAGTGACCACCGAGACGGCCGCGACGGGGCGGCGACCCGCCGCCCGGCACCGGGTGGTGATCACGGGTCTCGGTGTCGTGACGAGCATCGGCACGGGCGTGGACGCCTTCGCCGAGGGCCTGCGGGGCGGACGCAGCGGGGCGAAGCCCATCAGCGCGTTCGACACCGCCGGCTTCGCCCATTCCAACGCGTGCGAGATCACCGACTTCGAGCCGGAGGCCTGGCTGCGCGAGCTGCCGGCCGACGAGCTCGGCCGGGCCGCCCAGTTCGCGGTCGCCGGGGCCCGCATGGCGGTGGCCGACGGCGGGCTCACCGAGGCCGACGTCCGGGCCAGGCGCTCCCTGGTCTCCGTCGGCACCACCGACGGCGAGTCCCGCGACCTGGACCACCTCACCGCGCTCCAGGTCGCCCACGGAGAGGACACCCTCGACCCGGTGGCCGCCCGGCGCGTCTGGCCGGGCCGGCTCTCCGCCGGCATCGTCCGCGAACTGGGCCTGGAGGACGTCGAGACGGTCACCGTCCCGACCGCCTGCGCCGCAGGCAACTACGCCGTCGGCTACGGCTACGACGCCATCAGCTCCGGTGACGTGGAAATGGCCCTGTGCGGCGGGGCCGACGCCCTGTGCCGCAAGACCTTCACCGGCTTCTACCGGCTCGGCACCATCGCCCCGGACGTGTGCCGTCCCTTCGACGCCGACCGGCAGGGCATCCTCACCGGCGAGGGCGCGGGCATCCTGCTGATGGAGTCCCTGGAATCCGCCCTCGCCCGCGGCGCGCGGATCTACGCCGAAGTGCTCGGGTACGGGCTGTCGTGCGACGCCAGCCACCCGGTCGCCCCCGACCGGGACTCGATCGCCCGCTGCATCACCGCCGCGCACGCCAACGCCGGCATCACCCCCGCCGACGTGGACTTCATCTCCGCGCACGGCACGGGCACCAAGGCCAACGACGTCACCGAGGTCGGCGCGATCCGCCAGGTGTTCGGCGAGGACCTGCCCCGCACCGTCTCCATCAAGTCGATGATCGGCCACACCATGGGCGCCGCCAGCGCCCTGGCCTCGGCGGCCTGCGCCCTCGCCCTGCGCGAGGGGTTCATCCCGCCGACCATCAACCACCGCACCACCGACCCCGAGTGCGGGGTGGACTGCGTACCGAACGAGGCGGTCGAGGCCGACCTCAAGGTCGTGCAGAACAACGGACTCGCCTTCGGCGGCAACAACGCCGTGCTGGTCCTCGGCCACTGGGAAGACGAGAGGAGCGCCGTCGCATGAGCACGGCAGCGGAAACCCGCGAGCGGCAGCTCGTCATCTCGGGCTGGGCGGTCACCTCCCCGTACGGGCTGGGCCGGCGGGCCTTCGCCGGAGGACTCCTCGCGCGGACGGCGGCCACCGCCCCCGTCGACGCAGCGACGTGGCCCGTCCCGTACGAGCACGCGGGCCTGATCCCCGGCTTCGACATCAAGGAGGTGCTCGGACGCAAGGGCACCCGTTCCATGGACCGCGCCACCGGGATCGCCGTCGTCACCGTCGGGGAGCTCCTGGAGGACTTCGGGCGGGGCCTGGCCGCCGACCCGGAGAAGACCGGGCTGGTCCTCGGCACCTCCGGCAGCGTCCAGTCCATCATGGACTTCACCAAGGACGCCCTGACGGGGGACAAGCCCTACCTCGTCGACCCGGCCCGGTTCCCGAACACCGTGATGAACTGCCCGACCGGCCAGAGCGCCATCCGGCACACCCTCAAGGGCCCCAACGTCACCGTCTCCGGCGGCTCCGCCACGGGCCTGCTCGCCCTGAACTACGCCTCCCGGCTGCTGCGCGGCGGCCACGCCAACGCGCTGCTGGCCGGCGCGGCCGAGGAGTTCTCCGTCCAGCGGGCCCGGCTGGAGCGGGTCGCCGACCACGGCGGGGCCCAGCCCGATCCGCTCGGCGAGGGCGCCGCGCTGTTCCTGCTGGAGAGCGGGGCCGCCGCCCGCGACGGGGGCCGCCAGGTGCTCGCCACCGTGCTCGGCTCCCGCTTCCGGGCCTTCCCGGAGAGCGGGCGCGCCGGCTCCGCGCTGGCCCGCTGCGTGGCGGAGGTGCTCGCCGACGCGGGCGCCGCCCCCGAGGACGTCGCCCTGGTGGCGCCGGGCACCCCGCCCGGGCTGCTCGGCAAGCAGGAGGAATCGGCGCTCGAGGCCGTCGCGGGCGAGCGGATCGCCGTGCGCGAGCTCGTCGGCGACGCCACCGCGGCATCGGCCGCCTTCCAGCTGGCCGCCGTCCTCGCCCACGCCGGCGCCGAACCCGCCCTGGTCGACCGGCTCGCCCTGGTCACCGCCATCGACCGGGACGGCACCGTCGGAGCCACCCTGCTGCGGCTCGGCTGAACCCGCCGGGGGGCGCACCCCGAAGCCCCCGGCCCCCCCGCACGCACACGCACACGCACCCGCGTCCCGAAGAGAAAGGCATCTATCCATGTCCGAGACACCGAGGCCGGTAGCCCTCGTCACCGGCGGCTCCCGCGGCATCGGCCGGGCCGTGGTGGAGATCCTGGCGCGGGACGGCCACGACGTGGCGTTCTGCTACCAGTCCAACGAAGAGGCCGCCCGGCTCGCCGCGAAGTCCGCCGAGGCGCTGGGGGCGCGGGTGCTGGCCCGCCGGGTGGACGTCACGGACCGCGACCAGGTCCGGGCCTTCACCGCGGAGGCGGAGGCGGAGCTCGGCCCGGTGGAGGTGCTGGTCACCGCCGCCGGCATCGTCCGCGACGGCCACCTGGCGATGATGAAGGACGAGGACTGGGACGCGGTGGTCCGCACCAACCTCGACGGCACCTTCAACTTCGCCAAGGCGCTGGCCTTCCCGATGATGAAGCGCAGGCGCGGCACCATCATCACCCTGTCCTCGGTCGCCGCCGCCGGCAACGCCACCCAGAGCAACTACTCGGCCACCAAGGCCGGGATCATCGGCTTCACCAAGGCCCTGGCCAAGGAATCCGGCCGCAGCGGCCTGCGGGCCAACGCCGTGGCCCCCGGCTTCATCTCCACCGACATGGTCGGCGGCCTGTCCGAGAAGCACGCGAAGGAGATGACGGCCCGCATCCCGCTGGGCCGCTTCGGGGAGCCGCACGAGGTCGCCGAGCTGGTGTCCTTCCTCGCCTCCGACCGCGCCTCCTACATCACCGGACAGGTCTTCCACATCGACGGCGGTCTGGTCGTCTGACCCGCCCGACCACCGGGACCAGCCTGATTCACAGAGGAGTTCGACATGGCCGGCCGTGCCGCCAAACCGCCCCGGTTCTACTTCAACCTGCGCAGCCCCTACAACTTCTTCGCCCTGCACGACATCGAGCGCCGGCACCCCGGGCTCCTCGACCGGGTCGAATGGCGCCCCTTCTGGGAGCCGGACGAGACCAGCGCCCGGCTGCTGGACGAGGCGGGCGGGCAGTTCCCGTACACGCCGATGAGCCGGACCAAGCAGTTCTACATCCTGCGCGACGTACGCCGGCTCGCCGCCGACCGGGGCCTGCCGCTGACCTGGCCGGCCGACCGCACCCCCTGGTGGGAGCCGGCGCACCTGACCTGGTTCCTCGCCGACGACGCGGGCCTGGGCCGGGAGTGGGTGGCACGCGCCGGGCGGGCCCGCTGGCTGGAGGGCCGCGACATCTGCGACCCGGGGACCGTCGTCGAACTGGCCGCGGAGATCGGCCTGGACGCGGCCGCCGTGGCCGCAGCCCCCGACGACGCCGGGCTGCGCGCCCGCGGGGCGGCCGCGCTGATGGACGTGCACCGCGACGGGGTCTTCGGAGTCCCGTACCTCATCCACGGCGGCGAGCCGTACTGGGGCCTGGACCGGGTGGACGCCTTCGCCGCCTCCTTCACGGAGGCCGCCGCCGGGACGCCCGCCGCCCCGGCCGCCCCCGCCGAGAAGGAGCTCGCGGCCGTCGGAGCCGGCCGCACCACGGACATGAGCCACGCGGGAGGCTGCGGATGAGCGCCACCACCGTGGAGGCACTGCCGCTGACCGCGATCCAGCAGTCCATGTGGACGGCCTACCGGGTCTCGCCCGAGGCCTCCGCCTACAACATCGTCATGCCGCTGCGGCTGCGCGGCCGCGTCGACCCCGCCGCCATGGACGCCGCCGTCACCGCCGTCGGCGCCCGCCAGGAACTGCTGCGCTCGGTCTTCACCGAAAGCGCCGCCGGGGTGCGCCGCACCGTCAGCGAACGGCCCCTGGTCCGCATGGAGTTCCAGGACCTCGACGGAGCCGACGAGGCCGCGCTGCACCGCGCCGCCGAGGAGGCCGGATCCCGCCCCTTCCGGCTGGAGTCCGGAGCCTTCCGGGTGGTGCTGCTGCGCCGCTCCGACGAGGACTGGGCCCTGGTCACCTCCGCCCACCACATCGTCAGCGACTTCACCTCCCGCTGGCTGCTGGTCCGCGACGTCCTCGACGCCTACGCGGGCCTCGCCGCCGGAACCGAGCCCGCCTGGCGGCCCGTCCCCGGCTCGTACGCCGGCCACGCGGCCGAGGAGCTGCGCTACACCGCCTCCGAGGCGGGACGGCGGGCCGCCGCGCTGTGGCACGAGTCGGTGGCCGGCGCCGCCGCCGCCGAACTGCCCCTGGACCGGCCCCGGCCCGCCCTGCGCTCGTACCGGGGCGGAACCGTCGTACGCGAACTCCCCAAGGACACCGCGGACGCCCTGCCCGGCGCGGCCTCGGCCGCCGGGGTCACGCCCTTCGCGTACCTGCTCTCCGTCTTCCAGGCGCTCACCCACCGCTGGACCGGCCAGGACGCCTTCGTCCTCGGCGTCCCGGCCACCAGCCGGATGGGCCGCGCCATGCGCGACGTCATCGGCTGCTTCCTCAACACCATGCCGGTCCGCGCCGACTTCGACGAGCGCTCCACCTTCCGCAGCGCGGCCGCCCAGGCCGGCGAACGCGTCATGCGCGGCATGGTCAACGTGCGCTACCCCTGCGCCCTGGCCTTCCCCCGCGCCACGGTCTTCCGCACCGCGCTGTTCCTGGTCCAGATGGACCGCATGGAGCCGCCGGTCCCCAACGTGCCGCCCGGCGCGAGCGAGGGACCGTCCGTCCCGTACGCGGGCCTGGACATCGCCCTGATCGACGTCCCGCAGCAGGAGGGCCAGCTGGACCTGCTGCTGCGCATCGAGCAGACCCCCGACGGGATCACGGCCGTCTTCTCGTACGACACGGACGTGCTGGACCGCGAGACGGTCGCGCGTTTCGCCGACGGCTACGAGCGGATGCTCGCGGCCGCCGTCAAGGAGCCGGACACCCCCGTCGCCGACGTGGAACTGGCCGGCGCGAGCGAACTGGAGGCCCTGCTGGCCCTGGGCACCGCCGCCGGCGGCGACCTCGACGGCTTCGGCGGCTTCGACGAGTTCGAGTCCTTCGAGAACGCCTGGGGGCAGCGGTGAGCCCGAAGACCGCCGTCATCGGCGCCGGACTGGGCGGGCTGACCGCCGCCGCCGCGCTCCACGCCCGCGGCCTGGACGTCACCGTCTACGAGCGCGGCGACACCCTGCGCGAGCAGGGCGTCGGCATGCACCTGGGCCCCAACGGCACCCGGCTGCTGGAGCGCCTGGGACTCGGCCCGCGCCTGGCCGAGCTGGCCGTCCGCCCCGAGGCCCTGGAGGTCCGGGCCTTCCACAACGGCGCCCAGGTGGCCGTACAGGAGATGGGAGAGGCCTGGGAGCGGCGGTTCCGCGCCCCCTACCTCACCGTCCACCGCGGCGACCTGCACCGGATGCTGGCCGGCCTGGTGCCGGCGGAACGGGTGCGCACCGGCAAGGAACTGGTCCGGTACGAGGAGCGCCCCGACGGGGTGCTGCTGGAGTTCGCGGACGGCACCACCGGCCGGGCCGACGTACTGGTGGGAGCCGACGGGGTGCACTCGACGGTGCGCCGCACGGTCGCCGGCGGCGACGCCCCCGTGTACTCGGGCAACAGCGCCCTGCGCGGACTGGTCGACGCCTCGGACGTGCCCGCGCTCGACCCCGCCCGGATGTACATGTTCGCCGGCCCCGGGGCGCGGGTGCTGTGCTACCCGGTTTCCGGAGGACGGCAGTTCACCTACGTGGTGGTGGCGCCGGCACCCGAGGGCGACGCCGAGTCCTGGACCAGCGCCGGCGACCGGACCGACCTGGACGCCGTACTGGCCGGCTGGGCACCGCAGGTCCGCGAACTGGCCGCCGCGGCGGGCGAGGTGCGCCGCTGGGCCCTGTACGACCGGGCGCCGCTGGAGCGCTGGAGCACCGCCCGCACCACCCTGCTCGGCGACGCCGCCCACCCGATGCTCCCGCACCACGGCCAGGGCGCCAACCAGGCCGTCGAGGACGCCGTCGCCCTCGCCGTCTGCCTCGCGGAGGCGGACGCGGACGCGGAGGGCGTCAGCGCCGCCCTGGAGCGCTACGAAGCGGCCCGCCGCCCCCACACCACCCGGGTGCAGCTCGGCTCCCGCGAGGGCGGGAAGCCGCAGGGCAAGCCGGACGGAGACGTCAGGGGCGCGGCCGCCGACGTGAGCTGGATCCTCGACCACGACGTGGAGGTCGCCCTGCGCACCCCGGTGGGCAGCCGGGCGGCCTGAACCCGCCCTCCCCGCCCCGCGGGCCCCCGACGCCATCCGGCGCCGGGGGCCCGTCCGCGTTCCGGCACGTATATGCGCTCGATAGGGCATCGATAGCGCCCTCTTCAAGGATGGCCGCATCTGATCACGCGAAGGGAACAGCGATGAGCGAACAGCAGAACGCCCCCCGGCACGACGGGCAGTCCGACACCCGCTACCGCGTCGTCCTCAACGACGAGGAGCAGTACTCGATCTGGTGGGCCGGGCGCGAACTCCCCGCCGGATGGAAGGCCGAGGGCACCGAGGGCACCCGCGAGGAATGCCTCGCCCGGATCAACGAGGTGTGGACCGACCTGCGCCCCGCCGGCCTGCGCCGCCGGATGTCCGCCGCCTCCGCGGTCTGACCGCACCAGGTCCGGGCCCGCCCGGTCCGCCAAGGCCTCGGGCACGGCCGACGCCACCCGATCCCGATGAAGGAGAGAACGTGAACGACCGTACGCAGTCGGGATCCGCCCCCGGCCGTCTGCTGCTGCCCGCCCTGTTCAGGGCCCAGGCCGCCCGCACCCCCGAGGCCCCCGCCGTCCTCGGCGCCGACGGAGCCGCTCTCGGCTACGCCGGCCTGGACCGGCTCGCCGGCCGCTACGCCGCGGCCCTGCGCGCCGGGGGAGTGGCCCCCGGCGACTTCGTCGGCGTGTGCCTGCCGCGCGGCCCCGAGCTGATCGCCGCGCTGCTCGGCGTCTGGTTCGCCGGGGCCGCGTACGTCCCGCTCGACCCGCACTACCCCGAGGCCAGGCTCGCCCTGGTGCTGGAGGACGCCGGCGCGGCCGTCGTCCTCGCCGGACACGGCACCGCCGCCCGGCTGCCCGCAGGCACCACCGTCCTGGACGTCGCCGACGCGCCGGAGTCCGTACCGGCCGAGGAGGCCGCCGCCTTCCCGCTCGCCCCCGACGCCGCCGGGCCCGCGTACATCCTGCACACCTCCGGCTCCACCGGCCGCCCCAAGGGCGTCGTGGTCCCGCACGGCGGCATCGCCAACCGGGTGCGCTGGCTGGCCCACCGCCACAAGCTGGGCGCCGCCGACCGCTTCCTGCTCAAGACCACCATCGGCTTCGACGCCGCCGGCCTGGAACTCTTCTCCCCGCTGATCAGCGGGGGAGCCGTGGCCGTCGCCCCCCAGGACGCCGAACGCGACCCCGCCGCCCTGCTGCGCGCCGTCGCCGAGCACGGGGTCACCGTCCTCCAGGGCGTGCCCTCCGTGTACCGGCGCCTGGCCGAGCAGTCCGGCTGGGAGGACGCCGGCGCCCTGCGGCTGATCTTCAGCGCGGGGGAGCCGCTGCACGCCGAACTCTGCCGGGCGCTCGCCGAGCTGGCGCCGCGCGCCGAGATCTGGAACACGTACGGCCCCACCGAGGCCTCCGTGGACGTCACCGAGCACCGCTGGGACCCCGCCCAGCAGACCGGCGCCGTCCCCATCGGCCGGCCCATCGCCCACATGCGGGCCCTCGTCCTGGACCCGGCCGGCCGGCCCGTCCCCGTCGGCGTCCCCGGCGAACTGCACGCCGGCGGCGTCGGCCTCGCCCTCGGCTACCTGGGCCGCCCCGACCAGACCGCCGAGCGCTTCGTGCCCGACCCGTACGGCCCGCCCGGCGAACGGCTCTACCGCACCGGCGACCGCGTCCGCTGGCTGGCCGACGGCACCCTGGAGTACCTGGGCCGCCTCGACCACCAGGTCAAGGTCAACGGCGTCCGCATCGAGACCGGCGAGGTCGAGGCCGCCCTCGCCGCCCACCCCTGGGTACGCGCCGCCGTCGCCGCCGCCGTCCCCGACGGCTCCGGCGGGCACCGGCTCGTCGCCTGGGTCCAGTCCCGGGGCGAGCGGCTGCGCCCCGAGGAACTGCGCACCTTCCTGCGCCGCTCCCTGCCCGACCCGCTGGTCCCGTCCGTCTACGTGCCCGTCGCCGAGTTCCCGCTCACCGCCAACGGCAAGATCGACCGCTCCGCGCTGCCGGAGCCCGCCTCAGCGGCCGCCTCCGCCGCCGAGGGCGCGCACGTCCCCGTGCGCACCCCCGCCGAACGGGTCGTCGCCGAGCAGTGGTCCGCGCTCCTCGGGATCCCCGCCGCGCAGATCGGCGCCACCAACGACTTCTTCCAGCTCGGCGGCGCCTCCCTGCTCCTCAGCAGGCTCGCCGAGGCCCTGTCGGCCGCCGCCGGCACCCGGGTCCCGCTGCGCGCCCTGTTCACCGCCACCACCGTGGAGGCACAGGCCGCCCTGCTCGCCGACGCCCCGGCCCTGACCGCCGCCGGGCCCGACACCGACGAGACCGTCCGGCCCGTGCCGCGCCCCGACGGGGGCCTGCCCCTGTCGCCCGGCCAGCAGGGCCTGTGGCTGATGGACCGGATGCGGCCCGGCAGCGCCGAGTGGAACGCGCCCGTCTTCATCACCCTGCCGCCCGCCTACGCCGACGACACCGTCACCGCCGCCCTGACCGCACTCGCCGAACGCCACGAGATCCTGCGCACCCGCTACGTCCTGCGCGGCGCCGAGCCCGTCCAGATCGCCGACGCCGACGCCCGCGTCGAGCTGCGCACCACCCGCGCCGAGACCGCCGAGGCCCGGGCCGCCCTGATCGAGGACGAGTTCGCCCGCCCCTTCGACCTGGAGAACGGCCCCGTCTGGCGCGCGCTCGTCCTGCGCGGCGCGGACTCCCTGCACCTGGTGCTGTCCCTCCACCACATCGCCTGCGACGGCTGGTCCTCCGTCGTCCTCGAACGGGACCTGCTGGCCCTCGCCGAGGCCGCGCACCACGGCACCGCCGCCGTCCTCCCCCCGCTGCCCGTGCAGTACGCCGACCACGCCGCCCACCAGCGGCGCCGGCTGGCCGGGTCCGCCGCCGACGGGGAGCTCGCCCACTGGAAGCGGGCCCTGGACGGCATCCTGCCCGTCGACCTGCCCGCCGACCGGCCCCGGCCCGCCGTCCGCGACGGCCTCGGCGCCGCCCACGTGTTCACCGTCCCCGCCGAGCTGGCCGAACGGGCCGCCGCCCTCGGACGCTGCCACGGCGCCACCCTCCAGCAGACCCTGCTGACCGTGTTCGGGACCCTGGTGGCCCGGCTCACCGGGCAGTGGGACGTGCCGGTGGGGGTGCCCGTCGCCGGACGCGAACGGCCCGAGGTCGCCGACGTCGTCGGCTTCTTCCTCAACACCCTGGTGATGCGCTGCGACGCCCCCGCCGACGCCACCTTCACCGAGGCGCTGGTCCGGGTGCGCGACACCGCCCGCGCCGCCTTCGCCCACCAGGACCTGCCCTTCGACCGGCTCGTCGCCGAGCTGGACGAGGCCCGCGACCCCGGCCGCACCCCGCTCTACCAGGTCATGTTCGACCTGCACGAGGAGGGCCGCACCGGCACCGCCACCGCCGAGGACGACCTCGCCGCCTTCCGCGGCGCCTGGCGCTCCGCCCGGACCGACCTCACCTTCGTCGTGCAGCGGCAGGCCGACGGCTCCCTGCTCGGCATGGTCGAGTACGCCACCTCCCTCTTCGACGCCGCCACCGTCGAACGGTTCGCGGCCGGATGGGTCCGGCTCCTGGAGTCCGTCACCGCCGACCCCGGGATCCGCCTCGGCCGGGCCGCCCTGCTCCCGGCCGCCCTGCGCGCGGAGATCCTGGCGCTCGGCCCCGGCGCCCCCGAGCCCGGCGCGGACCGGGCCGGCGAGGACGCCGTGCACACCGCGATCGCGGCCGTCGCCCGCCGCTCCCCGGAGGGGACCGCCGTCGTCTGCGGCGGCGAGAGCTGGAGCTACGCCCGGCTGGAGCGCCGCGCCGAGGCCTTCGGGCAGCGGCTGCGGGAACTGGGCGCCGGCCCCGAGAGCACCGTCGCCGTCATGCTCGGCCGCACCCCCGACCTGATCGCCGCCTACCTCGGCATCTGGAAGGCCGGCGCCGCCTACGTACCGCTCGACCCGGCGGCCCCCGACGAGCGCCTCGGCTACGTCCTGCGGGACGCCGGCGCCACCCTGCTGGTCTCCGACCTGGCCGGCGCCACCCGGCTGCGCGGCCACTACGACGGGCCCTGGCTGGCGGTGGACACCGACGAACGCCTCGCCGCCCTGGGCTCCGCCGGGCCCGGCGCCGGCTCCGCCGGCCCGGCCGGCGACCCCGCGTCCGCTGCCGCCGGCCCCGGCACGTGGACGCGTACCGAGGGCCCGGGCGAGCACCTGACCGAGGGCATGCTGTCCTGGCCCGCCACCCCGCCGGAGCCCCCGGCCGACCCCGCCCGGCTGGCATACGTCATGTACACCTCCGGCTCCACCGGCCGGCCCAAGGGCGTCGCCGTCGAGCACCGCACCCTGCTGGCCATGCTCCGCGCCTCGCAGGCCCACCTGGACTTCGGCCAGGGCCCCGACGACGCCTGGCTCGCCCTGGCCCAGCCCACCTTCGACATCTCCTGCACCGAACTGCTGATGCCGCTCGTCGCCGGCGGCCGGGTGGTCCTGGCCCGGGAACGCGACCTCGCCGACCACGCCGCGCAGCTGCGGCTCATGGAGGAGCACGGCGTCAGCCACCTCCAGGTCGCCCCGCCGCACTGGCAGATGCTCATCGACGCGGGGCTCGGCCGGCGCCCGCTCGTCGGCCAGACCGGCGGCGAGCCCTGCCCGCCCGCCCTGGCCCGGGAGCTGTCCCGACGCCTGCTGCGGTTCGTCAACGAGTACGGGCTCACCGAAACCACCATCGCCGCCACCCGCTGGGACGCCCACGACACCGCCACCGCCGTCCCCGTCGGCCGCGCCTACCCGCACGTCACCGCCCGCGTCCTCGACGAGTACCTGGAGCCCGTCCCGTACGGCACCACCGGCGAACTCTGCGTCGGCGGAGCCGGACTGGCCCGCGGCTACCACGGCCGGCCCGGCCTGACCGCCGCCGCCTTCGTCCCCGACCCGTACGGAGCCCCCGGCGCCCGCCTCTACCGCACCGGCGACCGGGCCCGGATGGCGGCCGACGGCACCATCGAGTTCGCCGGCCGCTCCGACGGCCAGGCCAAGATCCGCGGCCGCCGCGTGGAGACCGGAGAGGTGCAGGGCGTCCTCGCCGAGCACCCCGGCGTCTCCCAGTGCGCCGTCGTCGTGCACGGCACCGGCTCCACCGCCGCGCTCGTCGGCTACTGGGTCCCCCGGGGCGCCAACCCGCCCGCCGACTCCGCACTCCTCGACCACTGCGCCCGCCGCCTGCCGGACTACATGGTTCCCGCGCTGCTGGTGCCCGTACCGAGGATCCCGCTCACCCGGCACAACAAGGTCGACACCGCGGCCCTGCCCGCCCCCGACCTCGCCGCCGCCCTCTCCGACGAGCCGTACACCGCGCCCGAAGGCCCGGTCGAGGAGATCGTCGCCGAGATCTGGGCCGAGGTCCTCGCCGGGGATGACGGCACCACCCGCCGGATCGGCGCCCGCCAGGGCTTCTTCCGGATCGGCGGGAACTCCGTCCTCGCCGCCCGCGTCATCGCCCGCCTCCACGAGGAGTTCGACGTCGAGATGCCGCTGCGCGCCGTCTTCGAGCACCCGACCGTCGCCGGTCTGGCCGCCGCCGTCGAGGAAGCCGTACGCCTCGAGATCGAGACGCTCAACCACGCCGAACTCGCCATCGCCCACAGGGAGTACCAGCCGTGACCGCACCCACCGCACCCACGCAGGACGAGCTGCGCGCGGAGCTGCTGCGCAGGCGGCTCGCCGGCCGCGCGGGCCGCGCCGCGGGCGTCCCGGCCCGCACCGGGATCCCGCGCGCCGACCGCGACGCGCCGCTGGCGCTCTCCGCCGGCCAGCGCCAGCTGTGGTTCCTGCACCAGCTCGACCCGGACAGCCCCGAGTACCTCTTGCCGCTCGCCCACCGGCTGCGCGGCACCCTCGACCAGAGCGCCCTGCGCCGCTCCTTCGACGCCCTGGCCGCCCGCCACGAGATCCTGCGCACCCGCTACCTCCTCGACGGCGGCGAGCCGCGCCAGGTCATCGACCCCGCCGGCCCCGTCGACTACGCCGTCACCGAGCTGACCGGGGTGCCGGAGGCCGGCCGCGACGCCGCCGCGGCCGCCTTCGCCCGGGACCGCGCCACCGAGGTGTTCGACCTGGCCGCCCAGGCCCCGCTGCGGGTCCGGCTGCTGCGCCTGGCCGCCGACGACCACGTCCTGGTCGTCGTCATGCACCACATCGCCTGCGACGCGCTGACCCGGCCGCTGCTCCTCGCCGACCTGGCCGCCTGCTACCGGGCCGCGGGCACCGTCACCGGCCCGCTGGACGGCGTCCTGCCCGAACCGCCCGTCCAGTACGCCGACTACGCCGCCTGGATGAACGCCCGCCAGAGCGGCCCCGCCGCCGAGGCCGCCCTCGACTGGTGGCGCGGACGGCTCGCCGGCACCGAACCGCTGGGCCTGCCCACCGACCGGCCCCGCCCCTCGGTGCGCGGCTGGGCCGGCGCCGTCGCCGCGTTCGAGGTGCCCGCCGCCACCGCCGCCCGGCTGCGCAACCTCGCCGAACAGGAGGGCGCCACCCTCTTCATGGTCCTGCTCAGCGCCTACCAGGCACTGCTCGGCCGCTACACCGGCAAGCAGGACGTCAGCGTCGGCACCGCCGTCTCCGGCCGCACCCGCCCCGAACTCCAGCAGATGGCCGGCTACGCCTACAACAGCCTGGTACTGCGCGGACGCTGGCAGGGCGACCCCGCCTTCCGCGAGCTGCTCGCCGGCAACCGCACCGCCGTCCTGGACGCCTTCGACCACCAGGACACCCCCTTCGACCGGATCGCCGACCTGCTGGAGCCCGAACGCGACCTGTCCACCACCCCGCTCTTCCAGGTGATGTTCGACCTGGCCTCCGGCCAGGGCTCCGACAGCCCCGAGCTGCCCGGCCTCACGGTCAGCCCCGTCGCCGCCAGCGGCCGGATCGCCCGCTTCGACCTCACCATGCACCTCGCCGAGCGCCCCGACGGCTCCCTGCACGGAGCCCTGGAGTACGCCACCGACCTGTTCGAGGCCGCCACCGCCGAGCGGATCACCGGGCACTACGCCGCGTTCCTCGACGCCGTCGCCGAGCACCCCGGCGCCCCCCTGTCCACCCTGGAGTTCATCGGCGACGCCGAGCGCGCCCTGCTGCTCGACGGCCCGTCCGAGCCGGTCGGCGCCCCCGTCGACGCCGCCGGTCTGCGGCCCGTGTTCGAGACCATCGCCGCGCAGATCGCCCGCACCCCCGGCGCGGTCGCCGTCCGGCACGCCTCCGGCGAGCTCACGTACGCCGAACTCGAAGCCCGAGCCGACCGGTTCGCGCGCCGGCTGGTCCAGCTCGGCGTACGCCCCGACGACACCGTCGGCGTCCTCCTGGACCGCGGCCCCGACCTCGTCGCCGCGCTCCTCGGCGTCTGGCGGGCCGCCGCCGCGTACGTGCCGATCGACCCCGGCTACCCGGACGAGCGCATCGCCTTCATGCTCGGCGACACCGGCACCCGTCTCGTCGTCACCCAGGCCCGGCACGCGGACCGGTTCGACGGCCGGGACCTGGTGATCGTCGACGACCCTGCCGAGCGAACCGCGCTCGCCACCGCCGACGCCGAACTGCCCGCCGCGTACGACATCGACCAGCTGGCCTACGTCATCTACACCTCCGGCTCCACCGGCAGGCCCAAGGGCGTCCTCATCGGCCACCGCGGCCTGGCCAACTACCTCACCTGGACAGCCGGCGCCTACGCCTCGGCCGGCACCGGCGGCGCGCCCCTGTTCTCCTCCGTCGCCTTCGACCTCGGCGTCCCCGACCTGTACGCCCCCCTGATGACAGGGCAGAGCGTGCACCTGCTGCCCCAGGACTTCGACACCGCCGACCTGGGCGCACTGCTCGCGGACGGGGGACCGTACGCCTTCATCAAGCTCACCCCCGGCCACCTCGACCTGCTCTCCCAGCAGCTGGACGCCGCGCAGGTCCGCGACCTGGCCGGACTGGTCATCGCCGCCGGAGACTCCTTCACCCACCGTCTCGCCGAGCGCTGGGCCGCCGCCGCCGGACCCGGCGGCACCCGCCTCGCCGCCGAGTACGGCCCCACCGAGATCACCGTCGGCAACTCCGCCCACTTCCTCGCCGCCGACGGCGCCCCCCACGGCCCCGTCACCACCGAGCTCGTCTCCATCGGCCGGGCCATCCCGAACACCACCATGTACGTCCTCGACGAGCGGTTGCGCCCGCTGCCCGTCGGCGTCCCCGGCGAGGTGTGGATCGGCGGCACCGGCCTGGCCCGCGGCTACGCCGGCCGTCCCGACCTGACCGCCGAGCGCTTCCTGCCCGACCCGTACGGAGCGCCCGGCGCCCGCATCTACCGCACCGGCGACCTCGCCCGGGTCCTGCCCGACGGCAGCCTCGACTTCATCGCCCGCATCGACCACCAGGTCAAACTGCGCGGCTACCGCATCGAACTCGGCGAGATCGAAACCGCCCTCACCGCCCAGGAGGCCATCGGGGAGGCCGTCGCCCTCGTCCGCGAGGACACCCCCGGCGACAAGCAGCTCGTCGCCTACGTCGTCCCCGCCGCCGGCGCCGACGAGGCCGCGCTCGCCCCCGCCGCCCTCAAGGAGGCGCTGGCCGAGGCCCTGCCCGCCTACATGATCCCCTCCGCCTACCTGCGCCTGGACGCCCTCCCGCTGACCGCCAACGGCAAGCTCGACCGGCGCGCCCTGCCCGCCCCCGGCCGCGAGGCCACCGCCGTCGGCGAGCACGTCGAGGCCCGCGACGCCGCCGAGGCCTCCATCGCCGCGGTCTGGGCCCAGGTGCTCGGCCTGGAGAAGGTCGGCGTCCACGACAACTACTTCGACCTCGGCGGCGACTCCATACGCGCCGTCTCCCTCGTCGGCGCCCTGCGCGAGGCCGGCTGGGAGACCAGCGTCCGCGACGTCTTCGAGCACCGCACCGTCGCCAGGCTGCGCGCCGCCCTCGGCGACCAGGCGGGCGACGGCTCCGCCGAGCGCGCGGACGGGCCCGTCGCCCCCTTCGCCCTGATCTCCGAAGAGGACCGGCGCACCCTGCCCGCCGGCGTCACCGACGCCTACCCGGTCTCCCGGATCCAGGCGGGCATGCTCGTCGAGATGCACGGCCGCAGCGGCGAGAACCGCTACCACAACATCACCTCCTTCCGGATCCGCGACGCCCTGCCCTTCGACCCCGAGGTCTTCCAGCGCGCCGCAGACCTGATCGTCGAACGCCACGAGGTGATGCGGACCTCCTTCGCCATGACGGGCTACAGCGAGCCCCTCCAGCTGGTCCACGACGCCGCCGCGGTATCGATGCCCTGTCTCTTCGAGGACCTGCGCCACCTGCCGCGCCCGGAAAGCGAGTCCACCCTGTGGTCCTTCGCCGACCGTGACCGCGAGGAGCTGTTCGACCTCACCGCCGCCCCCCTCATGCGGATGGCCGTGCACCTCGTCGACGACGAGAGCTGGTGGCTCTCCATCACCGAATGCCACCCCGTCATCGAGGGCTGGAGCTACCACTCCCAGCTGATGGAGATGCTCCGCGCCTACCACGCGATGCGCGCCGGGGGCGAGCCCGAACCGGCACCGCCCGTACCGGCCGTGCGCTACGCCGACTTCATCGCCGGCGAGCTGCGGTCCCTGGCCAGTGCCGAGGACCGCGACTACTGGCGCGAACTCGTCGACGGGCACGAGAAGTTCACCCTCCCCACCGGCTGGGCCGGCGACCCGCACGGCGTCGACGAGCGCTACCGCGTCGACATCGGGCTGGCCGAGGTCGAGCCGGGCCTGCGCGCCCTCGCCTCGGCCGCGCAGGTCCCGTACAAGAGCGTGCTGCACGCCGCGCACAGCAAGGTCCTGTCGATGCTGACCCGCGCCGGGTCCTTCCGCGGCGGCATGGTCGCCGACGCCCGCCCCGAGGAGGCGGGCGCCGAACGGGTCTCCGGCATGTACCTCAACTCCGTGCCCTTCCCGTACCGCAGGGGCGCCGCGACCTGGGGCGAGCTGGCCCAGGAGGTGTTCGCCCGCGAGGTGTCGCTGTGGCCGCACCGCCGTTACCCGATGCCCGCCATGCGCGTGGCCGGCGGCGAGAGCCACCTGATCGACGTGCTCTTCCACTACCTCGACTTCCACCAGGTCGACGTGGAGCTCATCGACATCATGGCCAGCCGCGACGACAGCCCCAACGAGTTCCCCCTCGTCGTCGGCACCCCGGTACGCGGTCACCTGTCGATCGCCTCCCGCACGCGGACCCTCGCCAAGGCCAACGCCGAGCGGCTCGCGGGGCTCTACAAGGCCGTCCTCACCGAGATGGCCCGCACCGGAGCCGACGGCGACGCCACCGGAGGCTTCCCCAGCGCCTACGAGAAGGCCCGCCTCGCCGCGCCGCCGCTGCCCCACCCCGAGACCCCGGCCGGCGTCCTCGCCGGCTTCGAGGCGCAGGCGGCCCGTACCCCGTGGGCCACCGCCCTCACCGGCGCCGGCACCCCCGGCACCTCGTACGCGGAGCTCGACGAGCGGGCCAACCGGATCGCCCGCAGGCTGCGCGCCCTCGGCGCCGGCCCCGAGACCCGGGTCGCCGTCCTGCTGGACCGCGGGCCCGAGCTGGTGGCCGCGCTGCTCGGCGTGTGGAAGGCCGGCGCCGCCCAGTTGCCGGTCGACCCCTGCACCCCGGACGCCCGGATCGCCGGGCTCGGCTTCGAACTGGCCCTCACGCGGGCCGCGTACACCGCGCGCTTCGCCGGGATCCTCCCCGAGGGGCGGGTACTGGCCGCCGAGGAGGTCTCCGACGAGGGCGACGGCGGCCCGCTGGGCCTGGACCTGGACCCGGACCGGCTCGCCTACGTGCTGCACACCTCCGGCTCCACCGGCATCCCCAAGGGCGTCGAGGTCACGCACCGCGCCCTCGCCCACTACCTCGACTGGGCCGTACGGGCCTACGCGGAGGCGGGCACCGGCGGCGCCCCCTGGTTCACCTCGGTCGGCTTCGACCTGGGCCTGCCCGCCCTGTACGCGCCGCTGATGACCGGGCAGCCGGTCCACCTGCTGCCGCAGGACTGGCAGCCGGGGGAGTTCGGGCGGCTGCTGCTCGCCGGGGCGCCGTACTCCTTCGTCGGCCTGACCCCGGGCCACCTCCAGCTCCTGGAGGGCCAGTTGGGCGACGCCGAGCTCGGCGGGCTCGCCGGGATCGCCGTCTGCGCCGGCGACGCCTACCCGACCGCGCAGGCCGAGCGGGTCCACTCCCGGATCGCCGCGGCCGGCGGGCGGATGCTCCTCGGCGCCGAGTACGGCCCCACCGAGGCCACCGTCGCCGCGACCTTCGGGTACGTGCGCCCCGTCAAACACCTCAAGGGCGGCGCCCGCACCCTCGTCCCGCTGGGCTCCAACCTGCCCGGCGTGCTGCTGCGGATCCTCGACGAGCGGCTGCGGCCGGTGCCCGACGGGATCACCGGCGAGGTCTGGCTCGGCGGCGAGGGGCTGGCCCGGGGGTACGCCGGACAGCCCGCCCTCACCGCCGAATCGTTCCTGCCGGACCCGTACGGACTCCCCGGCACCCGGCTCTACCGCACGGGCGACCTGGCCCGCATCCTGCCCGGCGGGGTGCTGGAGTTCACCGGCCGCGCCGACGAGCAGGTCAAGATCCGCGGCCACCGCGTCGAACCGGGCGAGGCCGAAGCGGCACTGACCGCGGACCCCGCCGTCCGCGAGGCACTCGTCGTCCCCGTGGACGCCGCCGACGGCGGCAAGCGGCTCGCCGCCTGGGTGGTCCCCGCGGACGGGGCCTCCGTGGAGGTCCCCGCCCTGCGCGACCGGCTGCGCTCCGTCCTGCCCGCCGCGGTCATCCCGGCCACCGTCACCGTCGTCGCACGGCTGCCGCTGACCGCGAACGGCAAGCGCGACAAGGCCGCCCTGGCCTCCCGCCGGGCCACCGCGACCCCCCTGCCCCACACCGCCCCCCGCACCGACCTGGAGAAGGTGCTCGCCGAGGTCTGGTGCGAGGTCCTCGGCCTCGAACAGGTCGGCGTGCACGACGACTTCCGTGACCTCGGCGGCGACTCGCTGCTGGTGGCACCGCTGCTCGTCACCGCCCGCCGGCACGGACTGGCCCTCGACCTGGCCACCGCGCTCCGCAACCACACGGTCTCCCAGACCGCCGCCGCGCTCGAAGCCGCCGCCCGCCAGGACGGCGCCGACCACCCCCGGAAGGGCTGATCCGATGGACCGCCACACCACCGACCGGCAGGGCCGACGCCCCGCCCGCCACCTGATCTCCATCGACGACCTCACCGACCGGGACCTGCGCCGGATCGTCTCCCGGGGCGCCGAGTTCTCGGCCGGCACCGCCACCGGTTCCGACGCCCTCGAAGGGCTCGTCGCCGGCGTCTACTTCGCCAAGACCTCCACCCGCACCCGCACCGCCTTCTCCTCCGGGGCACTGCGCGTGGGCGCCCGCATCGTCGCCTACGGCCCCGGCGACCTCCAGCTGAACACCGGGGAGTCCGTCGAGGACACCGGCCGCGTCCTCTCCGGGATGCTCGACGTCCTCGTCGCCCGCACCGCGGGCCCCGAGGCCGAGCTGCGCGGCTGGGCCTCCCAGGACCGGATGGCCGTCATCAACGCGATGAGCGCCGAGGAACACCCCACGCAGGCCCTCACCGACCTCACCACCCTGCTGCGCCACTTCGGCCGGATCGAGGGTCTGCGCGTCCTGTACGTCGGCGAGGGCAACAACACCGCCGCCGCCCTGGCCCTGGCCCTCACCCGCTTCCCGGGCGTCCACTTCGAGCTGCGCACCCCGCCCGGCTACGGGCTGCCGTCCTCCCTCACGCGGCGGGCCCTGGCCCAGGCCGGGCGCACGGGCGCGGTGCTCGTGGAGCGGCACGACATGGACGCGCTGCCCGAGGGCTTCGACGTCGTCTACACGACGCGCTGGCAGACCACGGGCACCGAGAAGCCGGACGCGAACTGGCGGGAGATCTTCGCCCCGTTCCAGGTCACCACCCGCCTGTGGGACGGCAGTCCGCGGGCCGTCTTCATGCACGACCTGCCCGCCCACCGGGGCGAGGAGGTCACCGCGGAGGTGCTGGACGGGCCGATGAGCATCGCCTTCGCCCAGGCCGCCAACAAGATGCACAGCGCGATGGCGGTGCTGGAGTACACCCACTCCGGCCCGGAACCGGGCGCCGACGAGCTCGCCGGGCCGCGTCCCGCACTGGCCGTACGGTGACGCCGCCGCCGAAGACGGCGACGGACCCGGCGGTCCTCCCGTGGCACCTGGCCGACGACGCCGGGACCGCCCCCGGCGCCGCGACGGAGACCGGACCCGCGGCCGAGGCCGCCGAAGCCGGACCCGCGGCCGAGGTCGCCGAGGCCGACGCCGCCGCCGAGGGCGCGCAAGGGGCACCGAAGGACGTACCGCTGCGCCGCAACCGGGACTTCACCCTCCTCTGGGGCGGCGCCGGACTCTCGCTCCTCGCCGGCCGGGCCACCGCGGTCGCCTACCCGCTCACCGTGCTGTGGCTCACCGGCTCGCCCGGCGACGCCGGCCTGGTCGGCACCGCCCTCCTCCTCCCGCAGCTCCTCGTCCAGCTCCCCGGCGGCGCCCTCGTCGACCGGTGGGACCGGCGCCGGATCATGCTCGGCGCCGGCCTCGGCCAGGCCCTGGTCGCCGGAGCGGTGGCGGCGCTGCTGCTCACCGGGCACGTCTGGCTGTGGGCGCTGCTCGCCGCCGCCTTCGTGGAAGGCACCCTCGGCGTCCTGCACCAGCTCGCAGAGCGGGCCGCGGTCCCGGCCGTCGTCCCCGCCGCACAGCTGCCCGCCGCCCTCACCGGGAACGAGGCACGGACCCGCGGCGCGGCCATCGCCGGCCAGCCCCTCGGCAGCGGCCTGGTCGCCCTCGGCGCCTCCCTCCCCTACGTGGCGGCACTCGTGGGCCAGCTCGCCTCGCTGGCCCTGCTGTTCGGGGTCCGGGGCAAGCTCCAGAGCGAGCGCACCGGACCGCGCCCCGACCTGGTCGCGGACGTCAAGGAGGGCCTCCTCTGGATGTGGCGCCAGCCCTTCCTGCGCGCCGTCATGGCCGCCGTGGCCGTCTCGAACCTGCTCTTCCAGGGCCTCAACCTGGCGGTCATGACCGGGATCCAGGAGAACCACGGCTCACAGTTCCAGATCGGTCTGGTCCTCTCCCTGAGCGGCGCCGGCGGTCTCGTCGGAGCCATCAGCGGCGGCTGGTGGGCCACCCGGTTCTCCCTGCGGACCCTGGTCCTCGGCGGACTGGCCGTCTGGACCGCCCTCATGGTGCCCGTCGCGTTCCTGCGCGACCCGTTCGCCCTGGGCGCCCTGTTCGCGGCCAGCGGCTACGTCGGCGGCGTCTTCAACGTCGCCGGCGGGGTCTTCATGGTCCGCGTCGCCCCCGACCGGATGCGGGGGAGGGCGAACTCCCTCGCCATGCTGGTGGGCGGCGGAGCCATGGCCGCCGGACCCGTCGCCGCCGGCTTCGCCCTCGAGGCGTACGGGCCCACCCCCACGGTCCTCGGACTCAGCGCCGCCATGGGCCTGACCGCACTCACCGCGCTGCTCTCGCCCGCCCTGCGCCGCAACCCGCTCGACGCGTAGCACCACCCGCCCGCACCCCGTCCCGCACCCGCGCAGACCCCCGCCCCGGGGGTCTGCGCGGGCTGCGTTCCCGGGGCCCGCGCGGACGTACGGGACGTATAGAGCGGCCATAGCGGGCCACGGAAAAGTACAGGTCATCGCAGTCCCCCGAATGCCCGTCCGCATCCGCGCCAGACCCTGAAGGAGCACGCCCATGCCGCTCAACTCCATGGACCGGAGGAGCGTCCTGCGGACCGCCCTCGGCGTTGCCGGGGCCGCCGCCACCGTCGGAATCGTCGGTGCGACGCCGGCCGCCGCCCACGGCCGCCGGCGCCCGGAGCTGCCCAAGGTCGAGGGCCTCGTCGGCGACCGCTGGGCGAGCGAGTTCTGGTACGACTACGACGAGATGTCGTACTACAACCCCTCCGCGGAGATGAAGGCCGCGGTCGGGGCGATCACCGCCCCCTTCGGCGGGTTCACCAAGTCGTACGACGCCTGGGTCGCCACCCGCCAGGGCGGCCGCTACCCGCGCAGCTGGATGGAGATCATCCAGCCGAACCGCGCCCACTTCGAGCTCCTCTCCCGCGAGCAGCGGAAGGTCTACGACAAGTGGTACGGCCGTGACCCGAAGGGCCTCGTCTTCGCCTTCCAGGAGTTCGGCCAGGGCACGCTCTTCGACCCGCGCCGTCCCGCCGGCAACAAGGTCCACATGATGAACTACACGCCGCCCACCCCCACCCAGGCCTACCACCGCTGGCACGCCTACCTGCAGTCCTTCCAGCTGCTGAACATCGACCGCCGCTTCTGGGCGCACATCAACCGCCTCACCGGCATGGCCTGGGAGCTCCAGTCGATCGGCAAGCCGGTCAACGACGCCAACGACAACAAGCACCTGCCCAAGCACGTGGTCAACAAGGTCACCGCCAAGTGGCTGTGCCGCTCCGACACCAAGGTCACCTCGGCCTTCGACGTCTGGCCCTACCCGGCCGACATGGGCAAGTGACCGCACGCCGGGGCCCGTCCGCCGGACGGGCCCCGGACCCCCCCCCCCCCGTAAGAAGCAGGGGGAAGGGGACACCCCGTGGACCACGACCGGACCCGCCCCCCGAATCGGAGGTTGGGCTGTTGGG
>NZ_JBVHWK010000032.1:81596-94677 GCF_055569445.1 Streptomyces sp. NPDC029122
GGAGTGGATTGGTCATCTCCCCCCCCAGTGCCCCTTTGTATTTGCTCGGCTTACCCTCCCCACGGGCAGGGGACCAGCCCCTCCCCCCCCCCCCCCCCCCCCCCCCCCCCCCCCCGGACCCCCCACATCCCGTAAGACTCAGGAGGAATGGCACACCATGCGACACACGACCGGATCCGCACCCCGAATCGGAGTCTGGATGGTCGGCGCGCGAGGCTCGGTCGCCACGGCCGCCATCGCCGGCGCCGCCGCCATCGTGGCGGGTGCCGCCTCCCCCGTCGGGTGCGTCACCGAAACTCCCCCGTTCGCGGACGCGCCCCTCCCGGCCCTCGCCGACCTGGTGTTCGGCGGCCACGACGTCGTCGGCACCCCGCTGTCGGCGAGGGCCGGACAGCTCGTGGACGCGGGAGTCCTGCCCGCGTCCGTCCTCAGGGCGCTGGACACCCCGCTGGCCGCCGCCGAGCTGGAGATCCGCGACGGATCCCCCCGACCGGGGGAGTCCCAGGCCCGGACCGCCGCCCGCCTCGCCGAGGACATGGCCGCCTTCCGCGACCGGCACGCCCTGGAACAGGTCGTCGTGGTCAACGTCTCCTCCACGGAGCCGCTGCCCGAACCCGACCCGGCCTTCCTGGACCTCGCCGCCCTCGAAGCGGCCCTCGCCGCCGGCTCGGTGACCCTGCCCGCCAGCTCCCTCTACGCCTACGCCGCCTTCACCGCGGGCTTCTCCTACGTCAACTTCACCCCCTCGGCGGGCGCCGCCCTGCCCGCCCTGGAGGAACTGGCCCGGCTGCGCCGCGTCCCGCACGCGGGCCGCGACGGCAAGACCGGCGAAACCCTCGTCAAGAGCGCCCTCGCGCCCATGTTCACCCAGCGCGCGCTGCGCCTGCGCTCCTGGTCCGGCACCAACCTGCTCGGCGGCGGCGACGGGGCGACCCTCGCCGACCCGGCGGCGGCCCGCTCCAAGACCGAGTCGAAGCAGCGCAGCCTCGAGGAGACCGTCGGCCACGCCGTCCAGGGCCAGGTCCACATCGACAACGTGCCCGAGATGGGCGAGTGGAAGACCGCCTGGGACCACATCTCCTTCGAAGGGTTCCTCGGCGTCCGGATGACCATGCAGTTCACCTGGCAGGGCTGCGACTCCGCGCTGGCCGCCCCGCTGGTCCTCGACCTCGTACGGCTGACCGCGCTGGCGGGCCGCCGCGGCGAGTCCGGGGCGCTGCCCGCCCTCGGCTTCTTCTTCAAGGACCCGGCCGGCTCCACCGAGCACAACCTCACCCTCCAGTACGAGACCCTGCGCGCCTGGGCCGCCGGCGTCCCCGCCGACGCCCCGGCCCAGCCGGCCCCGCTGACCGGAGCCCGGCCGTGACCCCGGCAGCGGGCCCGGCCGTGAGCCCCGCCGCGACGGCCGCCGCGGCCGGGCGGCCGCTCCGGCCCGAATCCACCGCCCCCACCGGGCCGCTGCGCCTGCCGCCCTTCCCCGGGCGGGCCTTCCGCGCCCGGCGCACCCTGCGCGCCTACGCCGAGCTGCTGCGGGCACCCGCCGCGATCACCGTCCCCGGCGACGTCCTCGCCGGGGCGCTGGCCGCCGGACGCGGTGCCGGCCCCCGCACCCTGGGCCTGGCCGGCTCCTCCGTCTGCCTCTACTGGGCGGGCATGGCCCTCAACGACTGGGCCGACCGGGAGACGGACGCCGTCGAACGGCCCGAACGGCCCCTGCCCTCCGGCCGGATCGCCCCCGGCGCCGCCCTCGCCACGGCCGCCGCGCTCACCGCCGCCGGCCTGGGCGCCGCCGCCCTCGCCGGCGGGCGCCGCACCGTCCTCACCCGGACCCTGCCCCTGGCCGCCGCCGTGTGGGCCTACGACCTCGGAGCCAAGAACACCCCGCTCGGCCCGGCCGTGATGGCCGCCGCCCGGGCCCTCGACGTCCTGCACGGCACCGGGCCCGGCCCGGCCCGCCCGGCCCTCACGGCCGCGGCCGCCGTCGCGGGCCACACCCTGGCCCTGACCCGGCTCAGCCGCCACGAGGTCGCCGGCGCCCCGCCCCACGAGGCCGCCCTGACCGCGCTGGCCTCGGCCGCCGCGGCCGCGGGCACCCTCACCCGTGCCACCGGACCCGTACAGGGCGCCGCCCTCGCCCTTTACGGCGCCGGCTACGGACCCGCCCTCGCCCGGGCCGTACGCCGCCCCGCCGCCCCCGAGGTGCGCCGGGCCGTCGGCGCCGGCATCCACGCCCTCCTGCCCCTCCAGGCCGCCCTGGCCGCCCGGGCCGGAGCGCCCCGGCTCGCCGTCACCCTCGCCGCCGCCCTGCCGGTGGTGCGCCGCCTCGCCCGGAAGGTCTCCCCGACATGAGCGCAGCCGCCGCGCTCCGGTTCTCGTACGGCACCAACGGCCTCGCCGACCACCGCCTCGGCGACGCCCTGCGCCTGCTCGCCGACCTCGGCTACGAGGGCGTCGCGCTCACCCTGGACCACCAGCACCTGGACCCGTACGCCCCGGACCTCGCCGCCCGCGTCGACGGGGTCCGCCGCGCCCTGGACGCCACCGGCCTGGCCGTCGTCGTGGAGACCGGCGCCCGCTACCTCCTCGACCCGCGCCGCAAGCACCGCCCCACGCTGCTGTCCGCCGAGCCCGAGGGCCGCCGGCTCCGCCTCGACCTGCTGCGCCGCGCCATCGGCCTCGGCGCCGAACTGGGCGCCGGAGCCGTGCACTTCTGGAGCGGCACCGCCGATCCCGGCACCACCGGCGAACAGGCGTGGCGGCGGCTGGTCGACGGCTGCGCCGAGACCGTGGGCCACGCCGAGGCCGCCGGGATCGACCTGGCCTTCGAACCGGAGCCGGGCATGCTCGTCGCCGACCTCACCGGCTACCGCAGACTGCTGGCCGACCTGGGCCGGCCGGACCGCTTCCGGCTGACCCTGGACCTCGGCCACTGCCGGTGCCTGGAGCCCTGGCCCGTCGCCGACTGCGTGGCCCTGGCCGCCGACCGCCTCGCCCACGTCCAGATCGAGGACATGCGCCGGGGCACGCACGAGCACCTCCCCTTCGGCGAAGGGGAGATCGACTTTCCGCCCGTCCTCGGCGCCCTCGCCGACGCCGGCTACCAGGGGCTCGTCTCCGTCGAACTCCCGCGCCACAGCCACGCCGGAGCGGAGACGGCCCGCCACAGCATCGCCTTCCTGCACGCCACCGCGGGCCGGCGCCCGCCGCGCCGGACCCCACAGAAGGAGGCCGTACCGGTATGACCGCCCCCACCCTCGCCCCGCCCGCCGCCCCCCTCTCGGACAGCGCCGTGCACGACGCGCTGACCCTGCGCACCCTCCGGGAGTCCCTGCGCTCCGTCCTCGACCAGGAACACCGCACCCGGCTCACCGCCGCCGCGGACGCCGTGGCCGCCGAAGGCCCCGCCGCCCTCGACCGCCGCTTCCCGGCCGCCGGACGCGCATACGGCCGCGGCCCCCTGCCCGGCTGGGCCGACTGGGCCGTGGAGGACGCCGTACGCACCGTCCTGCTGCTCGCCCTGACCCGGTACGGCACCACCGGCGCCGCCCTCGCCGCGGAAGCCGCCGAACGGTACGCGCACGGCGACGCCGCCGAACGCCGCGGCGTCCTGCGCGCCCTGCCGTTCCTGCCGGTCGGCGACCGCGCCGTGCACCTCACCGACGACGCCGTACGCACCAACGACAACCGGCTCATCGCCGCCGCCCTCGGCCCCTACGCCCGGGCCCACCTCGACCAGTACCGCTGGCGCCAGGCCGTCCTGAAGTGCCTGTTCACCGGGATCCCGCTGGCCAAGGTGGCCGGCCTGCACGAACGCCGCGACGCCGAACTCGCCCGGATGGCGCACGGGTTCGCCGCCGAGCGCCGCGCCGCCGACCGCACCGTACCGGCCGACCTGTGGTCCCTGGTGCCGTGACCGGCACGGCCCGCCGGGCCGCCGCACCGGCGACCCACGACAACTGACGCACCACCGACCCCGACCGGAGCCCCGACCATGCGCATCTTCGACCCGCACATCCACATGACGTCCCGCACCACGGACGACTACCGAGCGATGCACGCCGCCGGCGTGCGCGCGCTGGTCGAGCCCGCGTTCTGGCTGGGCCAGCCCCGGACCTCCCCCGCCAGCTTCACCGACTACTTCGACGCGCTCCTCGGCTGGGAGCCGTACCGCGCCGCCCAGTTCGGCATCAGCCACCACTGCACCATCGGCCTCAACCCCAAGGAGGCGAACGACCCGCGCTGCACCCCCGTCCTGGACCTGCTGCCCCGCTACCTCGCCAAGGACGGGGTCGTCGCCGTCGGCGAGATCGGCTACGACACCGTCACCGAGGCCGAGGACCACGCCTTCGCCGTCCAGCTCGCCCTCGCCGTCGAGTTCGCACTGCCGGCGCTCGTCCACACCCCGCACCGCGACAAGGCCGGCGGCACCGGCCGCTCCCTCGCCGTGATCCGCGAATCGGGCATCGACCCCGGCTTCGTCGTCCTCGACCACCTCAACGAGGTCACCGTCCGCGAGGTCCGCGACTCCGGCTGTTGGATGGGCTTCTCCATCTACCCCGACACCAAGATGACCCCGGACCGCATGGTCGCCATCCTCAAGGAGCACGGAACCGAGCGGATCCTCGTCAACTCCGCCGCCGACTGGGGCCACAGCGACCCGCTGCTCACCCGGGCCACCGCCGAGGCCATGCTCGCCGCCGGCTTCGACGAGGACGACGTGGACCGCGTGCTGTGGCGCAACCCGGTGGCCTTCTACGCCCAGTCCGGCCGGCTCGGCCTCGACGGATACACGGACGTCCAGGCCGCCGGCCTCTACGCGGGCAACTCCATCGCCCGCGGCGGAAACTGATCAGGGAAGAAGGAACGCCTGATGCGCTTCCGCCACCCGGACGGCTCCGCCGTCCACCTCGCCTACTGCACCAACGTCCATCCCGCCGAAACCCTGGAAGGGATCACCGCCCAGCTCGACACGTACGCCGAACCGGTCCGCCGGGCCACCGGCGAGCCCGTCGTCGGCCTCGGCCTGTGGCTGCCGGTCGACGCCGCCGCCGCCCTGGCCGCCGACCCGGCCGCCGTCACCCGGCTGCGCGGGGAGCTCACCGCCCGCGGACTGGAGACGGTGACCCTCAACGGCTTCCCCTACCGGGGCTTCCACGCCCCCGTGGTCAAGCGGGCCGTGTACTACCCGGACTGGTCCGAGCCCGCCCGGCTCGGCTACACCCTGAACCTCGCCCGGATCCTCGCGGGACTGCTGCCCGACGACGCCGAGCGCGGCTCGGTCTCCACCCTGCCGCTGGCGTGGCGCACCGCCTGGTCCCGCACCCGGACGGCCGCCGCCGCCCGCAACCTCGACGCGCTCGCCGCCGGCCTCGCCCGGATCGAGGCCGAGACCGGCCGCACCGTGCGCGTCGCCGTGGAGCCCGAGCCGGGCTGCGTCGCGGAGACCACCGAGCAGGCCATCGAGGTGCTGTCCGACGTCGACCACGACCGGATCGGGCTGTGCCTGGACGCGTGCCACCTCGCCGTCGCGCACGAGGACCCCGACACCGCCGTCGGCCGGCTGCTGGCGGCCGGGCTCCAGGTGGTCAAGCTCCAGGCCTCCAGCGCCCTGGAGGCCGCCGACCCGCAGGACCCGCGGGTACGGGAGGCCCTGGCCGCCTTCGCCGAACCGCGCTTCCTGCACCAGACCCGAGAGGCCGGTCCCGACGGCGCCGGACTCCACGGCTCCGACGACCTCGGGCCCGCGCTGGCCGGAGCCCTGCCCGGCAAGGCGCCCTGGCGCATCCACTACCACGTGCCGCTGCACGAGGAGCCGGCCCCGCCGCTGACCTCCACCAGCCCGGTGCTGCGGGACACCCTGCGGACCCTGTTCGGCGGGGACCACGCCGTCACCGACCACGTCGAGGTGGAGACGTACACCTGGTCCGTGCTGCCCGAGGACGCGCGGCCCGTCGGCGACGCCGGCCTCGTCCGGGGCATCGCCGCCGAACTCGCCTGGACGGCGCGGGAGCTCACCGCGCTCGGCCTGACCCCGACCGCACCCGCCGCGCAGAAGGAGCCCGGCTCATGACCCCCTCCGTCCGGCGGAAGAAGACCGCCGTCCTGTGCACCGTCGGCCTCACCCCCCGGCTGCTGCCCCACATGCCGAACGTCCGGGCCATCGGCGAGCAGGGCTTCACCGCCCCGCTCGACACGGTGTTCCCCGCCGTCACCGCGACCGTCCAGGCCACCCTCACCACCGGCACCCTGCCCCGCGAGCACGGCGCCGTCGGCAACGGCTGGTACTTCCGCGACCACGGCGAAGTGATGATGTGGCGCCAGCACAACGCCCTCGTCCAGGGCGAGAAGGTCTGGCAGGCCGCCCGCCGCCACGACCCGGACCACACCACCGCCTACCTGTGCTGGTGGTGGGCGATGGGCGCGGACGTGGACACCGTGCTGACCCCGCGGCCCGTCTACCACTACGACGGCCGCAAGGCACCGGACTGCTACACCGTCCCCGCCGCCCTGCGCGACGAACTGACCGCCGCGCAGGGGGAGTTCCCCCTGTTCAACTACTGGGGGCCGACAGCCTCGCTCGCCTCCACCCGGTGGATCGCCGGCGCCGCCCGGCACGTCGCGGACACCCGCGACCCCGACCTGTCCTTCATCTACGTCCCGCACCTGGACTACGACCTCCAGCGGTTCGGCCCCGACAGCCCCGAGGCCGTCCGGGCCGCCCGCGAGGCCGACGCCGCCCTCGGCCCGCTCCTGGCCGACCTGCGCGACCGCGGCACCACCGTCGTCGCCCTCAGCGAATACGGCATCTCACCCGTCAGCC
This sequence comes from Streptomyces sp. NPDC029122, assembly GCF_055569445.1. Lineage (NCBI taxonomy): Bacteria > Bacillati > Actinomycetota > Actinomycetes > Kitasatosporales > Streptomycetaceae > Streptomyces > Streptomyces sp. NPDC029122. The sequence goes on from NZ_JBVHWK010000032.1 coordinate 88,417, forward strand.
GGCCCGTGGACATCAACCGCGCGCTGCGCCGCGAGGGACTCCTGTCGGTCTACACCCAGCGCGGGATGGAGTACCTCGACCCGTACACCTCGCGGGCGTTCGCCGTCGCCGACCACCAGGCCGCCCACGTGTACGTGCCCGACCCGGCCGACGTCCCGCGCGTGCGCGACGTACTGAAGTCCCTGGACGGCGTCGACGAGGTCTGGGACCGCACCCAGCAGGCCGACTACGGCATCGACCACCCCAACGCGGGCGAGCTCGTCGCCGTGTCGGAACCCGACGCCTGGTTCACGTACTACTACTGGCTCGACGACCAGCGCGCCCCGGACTTCGCGCGCGGCGTCGAGATCCACCGCAAGCCCGGCTACGACCCGGCCGAGCTGTTCTTCGACCCCGCCGATCCGGCCGCCAAGGCCAGGGCGGCCCTCGCCGTGCTGAAGAAGAAGGCGGGGATGCGCGCACCGCTCCAGGTGGTGCCGCTCGACCCGGGCTGCGTCCGCGGCAGCCACGGACGGCTGCCCGGCGACGACCGCGACGCGCCCGTGCTGCTCTGCTCGGACCCGTCCCAGGAACGGCCCCGCTACCACGCCACCGAGGTGAAGGACCTGCTCCTGCGCCTCGGCGGACTGACCTGACAACGCCCTCAAGGGGGAGAGGAGGACCCGATGACGAGCCAGACCCTGACCGCCGTGCGCGGCCGCGTCGACCACACCGCCACGACCGGTGTGCTGCCCGTGCCCGGACCGGCCGCACGGGAGGCCGCGAGACTGCGCGCCACGGGCGAGGCGCACGTGTGGTGGTGGCCGCTCGAGGACCGCGTGGACCAGGCCGAGTTCGACCTGCTCGACGAGGTCGAGCAGGTACGCGCCCGCCGCTACCGGGCCGAGAAGGACGCCGCCGCCTTCGTCCGGACCCGGGCCGGCGCCCGGCGTGCGATCGGCGCACTGCTGGGGGTGGACGCCCGTACGGTGGCGCTCGGCCGCCGCGTCTGCCCCGGCTGCGGCGACCTCGAGCACGGCCCGCCGGCCGTCGCGAGCCCCGCCGTCGGGCTCGCGGTGAGCCTGACCCGCACGAGCGGCTGCGGGGTGCTGGCCCTGCACGCGGGGGACTGGATCGGGGTGGACGTCGAGGCGCTGCGGCCCGTGGAGTCCGGCTCCCTGGCCAATGTGGTGCTCGCGCCCGCCGAGCACGCCTACATCCTGTCGCTGCCCGCCGGGCCGGAGCGCACCGCCGCCTTCCACCGGGTGTGGACCCGCAAGGAGGCCGTGCTCAAGGGGGTCGGGCTGGGGCTGCTCGGCATCGACCTCAACGCCCTGGACGTCAGCCCGGGCAGGCCGGGGCCGGTGGAGGTGGAGCACGGCTACCAGGGCGAGGTCAGCAGATGGCAGATCGACGACCTCGACCTGGACGGCAACTGGTCGGCCTCCCTGGCCCGCCCCGTCGACGGCTCCCCCCTCGGCCCGGTCCACCGCCACCGCCCGGCCTGACCCCCCGCCGGGGGCCCGTCCCCGGCCGCACGGGTCCCCGCCAGGGCCCGCCCCCGACCGGGTTCGGGCCCCCGCCAGGGCCCGTCCCGGCCGGTTCGGCCCCCGCCCGGCCCGGCCTCCGGCCGGGTTCGAGTCCCCGCCAGGGCACTGCCTCGCGGCGTCCGGGGCCCGCGCGGGGCCCGGCCTCCGCCGGGTTCGGGCCTCTGCCGGGCCCTGCCTCGCCGGGCCACGGGCCCGAGCCGGGGCCTTCCTCCACCAGACCCGGGCACCCGCCAGGGCCTCGCCTCCGCCGGTTCCGGCTTCCTGCCGGCCCCCGGCCCGGCAGGGCCCCGGCATCCACCACCAGGCTCCGGGTCCGGATCCCTCCCCCGTGGGGTCCGGGCCCGGTCCGGCCGACCTCCCCGCACGGAGGACCGACTTCATCCGGAGCTCCCCATGGCCCAGTCCGCCACCCCCACCGCCCCCGCGCCCCCCGCGCCCGCCGCCCCGGCCCCCGCCCGGACCGGGCCCCCGCACACCCCCGCCCCCGGGGCCGCGGCGGTGACCGGCGGGCTCCTCGCCGCCGCCCTGCTGCTGTGCGCGGGTCCCCTCGCCGGCGGCGCCGTCCAGGAGTTCCTGGACCGCATGGCCGGCGTCTTCGCGCTGGTCGCGCTCACCGGCTCCGTGATGCTCGGCCTCGCCACCGTCTTCCGTGACGTACTCACCCCCGCCCAGCGGCAGTTCGCCCAGCTCCTGCACCGCGCGGCCGGCCTGGCCGGCGTCGGCTTCCTGCTCGTCCACATCGGCGTCAAGGTCGCCGCACGGAAGATCGACGCGGTCGACGCCGTACTCGGCTGGGGGAGCGGGGACCTCCTGGTCGACCTGGGTACCCTGGCCGCCCAGCTCTTCGTACTGACCCTGCTCACCGGCCTGTGGCGGGGCGTCTTCGCCACCCGCCGCTGGATCCGCCCGTTCCGCGTCCTCCACGGGCTCGCGTACGCCGGCTGGGCCGCCGGCCTCGTGCACGGACTCGGCGCCGGCCGCACCCCCGCCGGCTGGGTCGTCGCCTGCTACGCCCTCTGCGGCGTCGCCACCCTCGCGGCCCTGGCCCACCGCCTCACCCGCGGCCGCCGCACCGCCCCCACCCGCTGACCGTCCGCCGGCATCCACCGAACCAGCCCCGGACCGCATGGTTCCGGCCGGAGGGCACCACCCCGGCCGAAAGCGTGCGGCCGGGGCCTTCCCGCGTAGAGGGAATATAGGTCCGCCCCCAAGGATCGGCGTGTTGCATCCGCCGACTTGGGCGGATGGGGCTGCTGGCATACCCCCCTCAAACGCATGGGAAGGACTGGTCGCGCATGCGGACCCAGACGAACAGCCTCCGTGGGCAGAGCAGCACCGGATCCCCCGGGTTCGCGCTGCGCCTGGACGGGGTCGTGAAGGAGTACGGAAAGAGCGGGCGCGGCGTGCGCGCGCTGGACGGAGTCTCGGTCGGCATCGAGCGCGGCTCGTTCACGGCCGTCATGGGACCCTCCGGTTCCGGCAAGTCGACCTTCCTGCACTGCGCGGCCGGCCTGGACAAGCCGTCCAGCGGCAAGGCCTACATCGGTGACACCGAGCTCGGCGGGATGAACGAGACCCAGCTGACGAAGCTGCGCCGCCAGCGCATCGGCTTCGTCTTCCAGGCCTTCAACCTCATCCCGGCGCTGTCGGTGCGCCAGAACGTGGAGCTGCCGCTGCGCCTGGCCGGGGAACGCCTCGACCCGGCGTGGCTGGAGGAGATCCTGACCCGTGTGGGCCTGGGCGGCCGGGCCACCCACCGGCCCGCCGAACTCTCCGGCGGCCAGCAGCAGCGCGTGGCGATCGCCCGCGCCCTGATCACCCGCCCCGACGTCATCTTCGGTGACGAGCCGACCGGCGCCCTCGACACGGTGACCGCCAAGGAGATCCTCTCCCTGCTGCGGTCCTGCGTCGACGAGACCGGCCAGACCGTCGTCATGGTCACCCACGACCCGGTCGCCGCCTCCTACGCCGACACCGTCCTCTTCCTCGCCGACGGCCGCATCGCCGACCAGATGCACGCCCCCACCGCCGACCGCGTCGCCGACCGCATGACACACCTGGGAGCGTGGGCCTGATGCTGCGCTATGCCCTGCAGACCCTGCGCGCCCGCAAGGGCGGCTTCATCGGGGCCTTCCTCGCCCTCTTCTGCGCGGCCGCGCTCGTCACGGCCTGCGGCATCCTCCTGGAGACGGGTCTGAGAGGAGAGATCGGCACCGAGCGCTACGCCGGCGCCCCCGTGATCGTCGGCGGTGACCAGAACGTCCACCAGGTCACCGTCAAGAAGAAGGGCGACAAGACCAAGACCAAGGAGAAGGAGAAGCCGCTCGGCGAGCGGGTCTGGCTGCCCGCCGACACCGCGACCGCCCTCGGCTCGCTGCCCGGAGTCCAGGCCGCGCTGCCCGAGATCACCTTCCCGGCGTACGCGGTCAGCCCCAAGGGGCAGGTCGTCCCGGGGGTCGACGGCAAGCCCTCCTACGGCCACGCCTGGACCTCCGCCGCCCTGACCCCCTTCACGCTGTCCGAGGGCGCCGCCCCGGCCGGCGCCGACGAGGTCGTCGTCGACCGCGAACTGGCCCGCCGGGCCGGCATCAAGCCCGGCACCGAGCTGACCGTCCAGGCCACCGGCTCGCCGCGCACGTACCGGGTGAGCGGTATCGCGGCCCCCGCCGGAGGCGACCTGGAACAGCAGACCTCGCTGTTCTTCTCGGACGCCGAGGCCGAGCGGCTGTCGGGCCGCGCCGGACAGGTCGCGGTGGTCGGTGTGCTGGCCAAGCCCGGCGTGTCCACCGCGGACCTCGCCGCGCAGGTGAAGAAGGCGCTCGACGGCACCACCGCCCAGGTCGTCACCGGCGGCGAGCGCGGCCCGGTCGAGTTCCTCGACGCGGCCAAGGCGCGGATCAAGCTGGTCTCCATGGGCGGTGCCATCGGCGGCACCTCGCTGCTCGTCGCGATCCTCGTCGTCGTCGGCACCTTCGCCCTGTCCATCCAGCAGCGCTACCGCGAACTGGCCCTGCTGCGCGCCATCGCGGCGACGCCCAAGCAGGTCCGCCAGCTCATCGGCCGCGAGGCGCTGATCGTCGGCGCCCTCGCCGGGGTGCTCGGCTCCGTCACCGGCCTGCCCATCGCCTACTGGCTGCACGGCAAGTTCGTCGGCTTCAAGGCGATCCCCGACACCCTCGAAGTCACCTTCAGCGTCTTCCCGTTCTTCGCGGCGATCGGCGCGGCCCTGCTGGGCGCCTGGGCGGCCGCGAGGATCTCGGCCCGCCGCACCGCCCGCATCCGTCCCGCCGAGGCCCTGTCCGAGGCGGCCATGGAGCAGCGCAACTTCGCCTGGGGCCGGCTCGGTGCCGGCGCCGCGTTCCTGGCGGGCGGCGTCGTCCTGCTCGCGGTGCTGTCGGCGCTGCGCAGCGAGCCCGCCTCCACTCCGGTGACCTTCCTGTCGGTCGTCGTCCTCGCGGTGGCGGTGTCGCTGCTCGGGCCGCTGATCGCCCGGATCGCGGTCGCGGTCCTCGGGATCCCGCTCAGGGCCTCCCGGGTCGGCGGCTACCTGGCCACCGCCAACGCCCGCGCCAACACCAAGCGGCTGTCCGCGGCGGTCACCCCGCTGGCGCTGCTGATCGGCATGGCCTGCACGGTGTTCTTCGTGCAGACCACGATGGGCGCGGCGGCCACCGCCCAGGCCAAGGCCGGCAACAAGGCCGACTGGGTCGTCGGTTCCGCCGGCCCCGGGGTGCCCGCGCAGGCCGCGGACAGCCTCCGCCGGGTCCCCGGCGTGTCGGCGGTGACCGAGGTCGTACGCACCTCCGTGCGCGTCGGCCTGGAGAAGTACCCGGCGCAGGGCGTGTCCACCGAGGGCCTGACCCGCACCTGGGACCCGGGCGTCAGCGCCGGCAGCCTGGACGGGTTCGGCGCGCGGTCGGTCGCCCTCAGCGACGTCGCGGCCGACAACCTGGGCAAGAAGCCGGGGGACAAGCTGAAGCTGACCCTCGGCGACGGCACCGAGACCGAGCTGACCGTCGCGGCCGTCTACGACCGCGGACTGGGCTTCGGCGACCTGACGATGTCCCACGAGCTGGTCGTCAAGCACGTCGACAATCCGCTGGCCTCCTCGCTGCTGGTCAAGACCGAGGGCGAGGGCAAGCCCGGCCGGGCCGAGCTGCAGAAGGCCGTCGGGGCCCTGCCCGGCGTCGGCGTCCTCGACCGTGACCAGGTCGAGGACCTGCAGGCGGAGGTCCAGCAGTCCAACGCCGAGGTGAACTACGTCGCGATGGGCCTGATCATCGCCTTCACCGCGATCGCCGTGGTCAACACCCTGGCCATGTCGGTCTCCGACCGGATCCGCGAGTTCGCCCTGCTCCAGCTCGTCGGCACCACGCGCCGGCAGGTGATGGGCATGCTCCGGATCGAGTCCGCCCTGGTGGTCCTCATCTCCACCGTGCTCGGCACGGGCATCGCCTTCGCGGTGCTCACCGCCTTCAGCATCGGCATGACGGGCTCCGCGTCCCCGTCCATCGACCCCTGGATGTACCTCGGGGTGCTGGGCTTCGCCGCGGTGCTCACCGTCCTGGCCACGCTGGTCCCGGGCCGCCTCGCCCTGACGGGCCGCCCCGCGGACGTCATCGGCTCGCGCCAGTAACGGCGCGGGGGGGGGGGGGGGGGGGGGGGGGGGGGGGGGGGGGGGGGGGGGGGGGGGGGGGGGGGGGGGGGGGGGGGGGGGGGGGGGGGGGGGGGG
>NZ_JBVHWK010000033.1:0-26210 GCF_055569445.1 Streptomyces sp. NPDC029122
ACACCCCACCCCCCCCCCCCCCCCCCCCCCCCCCCCCCCCCACCTCCCCCCCTCCCCCCCCCCCCTCCCCCCCCCTCCCCCCCCCCCCCCCCCCCCCCCCCCCCCCCCGAACCACTTCGGCAGCGCGCCGAGCAGCTCCTGCTGGTCTTCGCCGGCCCACGCGACATGGCCGTCCGGACGCAGCAGCACCGCGGGCACGTCCAGTTCTCCGCTGACGTCGACGACGTGGTCGACCCGGTCCGTCCAGCCCTCCGCCGAGAGCCGGCCGGTCTGGTCGAGCAGCAGACCGCGGCCGCCGTGCATCAGCTCGTAGAGACGGCCCCGCCCCAGCCGCACGTCCCGCAGCCGCCTGCCGAGCAGGTCGTGGCCCTCGCCGAAGTCGTAGCGGACGCCGATCGCCGTGATCTTCTCGATCAGGTACCGGTTCACGTCCTCGAACCGCGTCAGTTCCGCCAGCAGCCCGCGCACCGAACGCGGGCCCGGCTCGTTCGACATCAGCTGCATCTGGGCGCGCGTGTTGTCCAGTACGTCGGCCGCCACCGGGTGCCGTTCGGCGTGATAGGTGTCCAGCAGTCCCTCCGGCGCCCAGCCGGCCACCTCGGCGGCGAGCTTCCAGCCGAGGTTGAACGCGTCCTGGAGGCCCAGGTTGAGGCCCTGCCCGCCGGTCGGCGGGTGGATGTGCGCCGCGTCACCGGCCAGCAGCACCCGGCCGGACCGGTAGCGCTCGGCCAGCCGGGTCGCGTCGCCGAAGCGGGAGATCCAGCGGGGCGAATGCACGCCGAAGTCGGTTCCGGCGTACGCCTTCAGCTGCCGCCGGAGTTCATCGAGGGTCGGCGGGACGGTACGGTCCTCGGCCACTCCCTCGGCGGGGACGACGATCCGGTACACCCCGTCCCCCTCCGGAATGGCACCGAACCGCGTCTCGGTCCTGCGGACCTCGGCGACCACCGCCGCCAGCGTCTCCGGGGACGCGGTCAGCTCCACGTCGGCCAGCAGGGTCTCGACCCGGCTCGGTTCGCCGGGGAAACCGATCCCGAGCAGCTTGCGCACCGTGCTGCGGCCGCCGTCGCAGCCGACGAGGTACCGCGAGCGCAGTCGCGTGCCGTCCGCCAGCCCGACGGTCACCCCCTCCCCGTCCTGGCTCAGCCCGACGAGTTCGCAGCCGCGCCGGATCTCGACGCCGAGTTCGGTGGCGTACTCGGTCAGCAGGCGCTCCGTGACCGCCTGCGGGATGGAAAGCACGTAGGAATGCGTGGTGTCGAGTCCGTCCGGCCACGAGGTGCCGATCCCGGCGAAGAAGCCGCCCACGGTGAACCGCTCGCCGTGTGCGAGGAACGGCTCGAGCAGACCGCGCTGGTCCATCACCTCGATGCTGCGCGCGTGGAGGCCGCGCGCACGGGACTGCCTGGCCTGCTCGGTCTCCTTCTCCAGTACGAGTACGCGGACCCCGTGCAGCCGCAGTTCGCGCGCCAGCATCAAGCCGGTCGGACCGCAGCCCGCCACGATCACGTCAATCATGAAAAACACCCATTCAACGAGACTTTTTCGCAGGTTCTGGATTCGGCCGCCCATTCTGCGGGAGGCCCGGGGCCTTGCCGCAAGCCCCCCGGTGCGCTATATGTTGAGAGTGGCAAGGAGCGCGTACTCCTTGCCCTTTGTTTTTCGCCGGCCGTCCCGCCCCGCCGGTGCAGTGGCGTTTCACCAGGTGAACGCACTAGCCCACGGGGGTGAGTTACCGCCCCGAGCCCTGTCCCGGGCGGGCCGCGGGTCGTTACAACCGGATCGTGATCACGTACGTGCCCCCTTCGGACACGGCTGTCACCGCCGCCTGACGGCGTTTCCCCGAGTAGCGATAGAGAGACGGCCCTTTTCATGAACAACCGCCTGCGGTACCTCGCCGCCACCCTGGCAACCGGCTTCACCCTGGCGCTCACCGCCGGTGCCCCCGCCGACGCCCGCCCCAGCGGCGTCGACAGCCAGTGCGGGAAGTACATCTGCGTGATGACCGCCCACCACAACCGCTTCGTACAGGACATCACCGTCCAGACCAGGGACGGCCTGCCGGGCACGCTCCGCTCCTACTGGGGCAACTTCCACGGCCCGAGGGTGAACGCCGCCTCCCACCGCTGGACGGTGGGTTACGAGCAGGCGGAAGCGAAGCTCGTCTGCGGCGGCCTGGAGCGGGACGGCCGCAGCATCGAGGACGGCATCTGCGTCACCATCTGACCCCGGCGGCACGCCGCCAGGTGCCGCCGCCCGCCCCACGGGGCCCGGCGGCACCGCCGCCCTCGTGGTCGCCCGTGCCCACCCCCGGGCCGGGTGCCCGCCTCTGCGCCGCCGTTGAGCCACGCTCCGCGTGGCGAACGGCGGTGCCGTGCGCCCCTTGGGCCGAGCCGTTCCCCCCTGGGCTCCTCCCGCCCCACCGAAGGTGGCTCGTTCGTGCTCTGGCCTCGGGGCGGTGCTGCCGTCACCGTCGACAGGGCAGACGTCGACCGAAGGGACGCCCGTTGGGAACACCGGCAACACCCCTCTCCACCCCGAGCAAGCAGCTCATCACCGCCTGGCAGGGCCGGCTGCTGACCCGGTTCGCCGGAGCCGTGCAGCACAGGTTCGCCAGGCACCGCTTCCGCCCCGACGTGGCCCTGCGGAACGCGGCCATGCGGGCGGCGAACCGCCGCGGTGTCGACCGTGACGAGCTGGTGCGGGTCACCAGGCTCAGCACGGCGACCGTCACCAAGGCCCTGGCCGGAAAAACCACGACCGAGTAGCCCGCCATCGGCATCGGGGTCCGCGCTGGCCTAGGTCGTCTCTTTCGGATCTTGCCGGTTAAGCCCGCGTCGTCCGGTGCCGTGCATCGCAAGGCGGAGCGGCTCCCGATTACTGGACGTCCTCGGGTGCCGCGACAACGCGGCGAGGTGCGGTACCGGGCGGCGCGGGTGAGGCAAGATCCGGAAGAGACGGCCTAGCGGGGCCCCGCCCAGCCGGCGCCGTCGTCCGGGACGCGGCGCCGGACCTGGTCCTCCTGGGCGAGGCGGCGCAGCAGCTCGAAGACGGGGGCGCAGATCGCGAAGACGATGACGGCCCGCTCCGCCAGGGCCACCGGATCGTCGAGGCAGGAGGCGCGCTCCAGGTCCAGCCGGGCCACCGACTCGGCGAGCCGGGCGTACGCGGCCAGCTCGCCCGGAGCGTACTGGGCGTCGAGCCGGCGCAGCTCCTTGAGCGCAGCCGTCAGCCCCTGCACGTGGGGCGAGGTGGCCGGCGCCCGCCAGTCCAGGGCCGCGAGCAGCTCCGACACCTCCGCTCCGGCGGCCTCCTCGGCCTCGGTCTCCTCCGCGCCGCCCTCGGGGCCCTGGGAGGCCACCGGCACCGGGAGCGCGTAGCTGATCGCGCCGAGCGCGCCCTCGGTGCTGTGGGCCTGGTCGACGGCTCCGAGCACGTCACGGGTGGCGGCGATGGACAGGCCGCCGAGCGTGGTCAGGGCCTTGATCAGCCGCAGCCGCTCCGCGTGCTCCTCCCCGTACTCCGCCAGGGTCGCGGCGGTCGCCCGCCCCGCCGGGAGAAGGCCCTGCCGCCGGAAGTACTTGATGCTGGCGACCGGCACGCCGGTGAGCCGGCTGAGCTCCGAGATCTTCATACGGCTTCCCTCCTGATCTGCGGTCCCGTGCGGTCGGTACACGTCATCGGCGATTGGACACCACAACAAGATACTGCCAGTATCCAGTAGCTGGATACCGTAAGTATCCAGCTCAGGAATCGCAGCCGCACCGGAGAATCGATGCCTCACCCCACGCCACCCTCCGTGCTCCGCCGACCCCAGCTGTGGATCGGTACGGGACTCATCGCCGCAGTGGTCTCGATGTTGTTCGCCCTGCTCTACGTGGGCGGCAACGTCGACCCGAGAGGGAACCTGCGCGACCTGCCCGTTGCCCTGGTCAACGCCGACGACGGCGCCGACGCGGGCGGCCGCCGCGTCAACCTCGGCCAGCAGGTCGTCGAGGGCGTCGAGAAGGCCGCCAAGGGTGACAAGAGCATCGACTGGCAGCTCGTCAGCCGTGAGGAGGCCGACAGGCGGCTGGGCAGCGGCAAGGTGTTCGGCGCCCTCGTCATCCCGCGGGACTTCTCCGCCACGATGACCGCGCTCGCCGCCCCCCAGCCTCCGGCCCAGGGCAAGGCCGCGCCGCCGACGCTGACGGTGCTGACCAACCAGGCCGCCGGCAGCATAGGTTCCTCCATGTCCTCGCAGGCCGCCCAGAAGGCCGCCCACGCGGCCTCCGCGCAGCTCGGCCAGGAACTCCTCAAGCAGGCCGCGGCCCAGAAGGCCCCGCTGCCGACGGCCGCCCAGCTCAAGTTGACCGACCCGGTGACGGTGACCGTCGCCGACGGCCACCCCCTGGGCTCGCGCAGCGCCATGGGCCTGAGCGCCTTCTACTACGCCCTGGTCCTGGTCGTCTGCGGCATGCTCGGCGCCAACCTCGTCAACTCCCAGGTCGACACGGCCCTCGGCTACCTGCACACCGACTACGGCCCGGTCCGCAAGCGCGAACCCGTCCAGCACACGAGCCGCGTGCGCACCCTGGCCGTCGCCATTGCGCTCATGCTCGGCATGTCGCTGGTCATGGGCACCCTGGTCGAGGTCGCCACCGTCACCATCCTGGACATGGACGCCTCCCACCTCGGCCTGCTGTGGCTCTACTCGGTCGCCACCATCGCCGTCGTCGGCATCGGCAGCCTCGCCCTGTTCGCCGCGTTCGGCACCCCCGGCATGCTGCTGGCCACCATCGTCTTCATCGCGATGGCCGTCCCCTCCTCGGGCGCCACGGTGCCCGTCCAGGCGCTGCCCGGGTTCTTCCGCGCCCTCGCCGAGTTCGAGCCGCTGCGCCAGATCACCGAGGGCCTGCGCTCCCTGCTGTACTACGGGGCCCAGGCCGACGCGGGCCTGACCCGCGCGTGGACCGCGATGGGCATCGCCCTCGTCGCCGCGCTGGCCTTCGGCTTCGCCGTGACCCGGGTCTACGACCGCCGGGGCCTGCACCGCATCCCCCGGCCCGACACCGCTACGGCCTCCCCCGAGGAGACCCCGGAGCCGCCCGCGGCCGCCGAGCCCACGCCGTCCGCCACGGCCTGAGAGGGGCCACGGCCCGGCCCGCCCGTCGCGGGTCCCTTCAGGGCAACGGGCGGCAGGCCACAGCCGGGATCCTTGGAAAGGCGGGTTCCGCGCGGTACCCCTGACAGGGCACAGCGCGGAACCCGCCTTTCCGTATCCGGCCGACCCCGGCCGGGCCCCCGGCGGGCCCGGCCCGCGCGCCCCGACCGACGGCAGGAGCGCCCCATGACCACAGGCTGGACCCCCCGCCCGCCGGACGCCGGCCACCCCGGGGGCGAGCACCTGCCGGAACTCGACATCCCGCCGCCGTCCCGGCAGCGGCGCTGGACGGTACTGCTCCGGCTGCTGTTGCTGCTGCCGCAGCTGATCGTCACGGCCCTCCTCGGCATCGCCGCCTTCTTCGTGACGATCGCCGGATGGTTCGCCGCGCTGGTCCAGGGCCGCCTGCCCGACGGAATCGCCCGCTTCCTCGGTTCCTTCCTGGCGTACGAGACCCGTGTCACCGCCAGCGCGATGCTGCTGGTGGACCGGTACCCGCCGTTCTCCTTCGACGCGCCCGGCCATCCGGTCAGGATCGAACTGCGCCCCGGCGAACTGAACCGGCTGGCCGTGCTGTTCCGCCTCGTCCTGATGATCCCGGCGATGATCGTGACCAGCCTCCTGCAGTACGGCTGGGCCGCCGCCGGCTGGGTGTTCTGGCTGATCACCCTCGTGCTCGGGCGGATGCCCACCCCCGTCTTCGGCGCCGTCGCGGCGGTCGCGCGGTACCGGATGCGCTACCAGGCGTACGCGATGATGCTGACCTCCGCCTACCCCAAGCGCCTGTTCGGCGACGGGCCGACCGCCGCCGCCCGTCCCGCCGGGGCCATCGCCTCGGGCACCCGCCCGCTGGTCCTCGGTACGCCGGCGAAGGTGCTGGTCGTACTGATCCTCGTGCTGGGCATCCTCGCCGCGTGCGCCTCCCCGACGCTCCAGGCCACGGACGGCGACTGGACCGACCCCCCGGCCCCGACGAGGTTCGAGGGCGGGAAAACCGCACCGATCCGGACAAGCTGAGTGGCCTTCAGGTGAACGCGGGCCGCTCGGCAGCAGGTCAGCGCCCCGCGTTCCACCGCGGCCGCCGCTCCTCACCCCCCGTTTCCGACCGGACACGGAGCGGCGCACACCGCTTGAGCTGCCCGAACGCCCATTCGTTATCCGCTATTCGAACGTGCTGTCCGTAAATCGGCCATCGATATGCATGTCACCTTCACAACCGACAGACTCGACCACAACGGAGCCCGACAACGAAAGTAATTGTCGCGCTCAACCTTCGGATCGAAAGTGAGTCTTGTCGTGCGCTACCGCTTCGCAGCCGTCTCCTCCGCCGCCCTCCTCTGCCTGGCGGGTGCCACCGGTATGGCGGAGGCCAAGCCCACCAGCCTGTACGCGCCGTCCGCGCTGGTCTTCTCCGTCACCCAGGGCGACGACGCCAACGCCGGCACCGTCCTGCGCGCCGCCACCCTCAGCTGTATGCCGTCGGCCCAGGGCACCCACCCCGACCCCAAGGCCGCGTGCACCGCCCTCAACTCCACCGGCGGCACCTTCGACCGCCTGCTCGCCGCCCCCGACGCCGACCGCGCCTGCCCGATGCACTACGCGCCGGTCACCGTCACCGCGGAGGGCGTCTGGCAGGGCAGCCGCGTCACCTGGAAGCACACCTTCTCCAACGCCTGCACCATGAACGCGACCCTCAACGGCAATGCCGTCTTCGCCTTCTGATGCCCCGCTGCGGGCTTCCGGTCACGGTCACCCGGGCAGCATCCGGGTGACCGGCCGCGTGGTACCTGCAGGGGTTCTGCCCGGGTCGGTCCCGGGCCCCTGCAGGGCCTGACGGCTCAGGACCGTGGGAAGTCCGGGCGCCCCATCCACCAGTTCCCGGCAGCGTCGGTGCGGGGACTGGTCCAGAACTCGATGACCGCGCCGGTGAACTCCGTCGCCGACAGCGCTCCGTCGCCGTCAGCATCGAGGTGGGCGAACGCCTCGGCCGCGTGTTCCTGGGTGAAGCCGGGGAAGTGCCCCCGCTGGAACGCGAAGAACTCCTCGGGGCTGATCCGGCCGTCGCGATCGATGTCGGCGATGTCCAGGTAGGTTTCGGCGATCCCGCCCAGGGCGGCCTCCGCCGCCTCCGGGTTCTCTCCCAGCGCCCGGGTCGAGGCGACGAACTGGTTCTTGGTGATCCCCACGCCGCCGACCGGGACGAACGGCAGGTGCACCTCCCGCCAGATCTCCAGATAGGCGGCGACGATCCGTTCCTCCGCGGGGGAGCCCTCCGCATGGCCGAGGGAGGCAGCCACCCGGCGGCCCATCTCCCTGTGGTCGTCCTCGGTGAGCACCCCGTCGCCGTTCGCATCGAGCTGGTCGAAACCCTGCTCGATCTTCGCCGTCAGAAAGTCCTGACTGCCCATCACTTCTCCTCGCTGCCTACCTGTACGGAAGAGCAGGGGCACCCACGTGTGCCCCGCCCCCAAGCCAACGATCAGGTGCCCGTAAGAGCACGCCTCGGATTCCCGCACCGGGCATGCTTATGCTGCCGCCATGGGTCTGGATCTCATGCTGTTCATGGCGGACTGGAAGCATTTGAGCGGCGTGCCGGTCGAGAAGCGCGTTGAAGCACTGCATGATGCCGTTTGGCCACCGGAGCTCGACCACGAGTACTACGTCAGCCGGCCGCACGGCGGCTGGACATGGCTCCCGGACGGCGAGTCCGCATGGTGCGCCGAGTACGACTTCTTCGCCACCACCGGCGCCTATCGCCACCACGCCCGTGCGGGGGACGCGTGGGCCGACATCCGGCCCTTCGTCGACGCGTTTCTGCGAGAGGCGACGGACACCTTCCTCGACGGGCTCATCTGGGACGCGGACCCGGCCGACGACCCCGTGCTGACGGGCGGCGGAGGACTCTTCCCGCCGGCCACCGACCGCCGGCATCCGTCGCTCCTTCTCGTGTGCCCGCCCGAGGCCCTGCCGGGGAAGGCCCGCGCCTGGACACAGGTGGAATCCCGCCTCGAGGAGTTGCGCGAACCGTTCGCCGCCGAATGCGAGGGCTGGGCAGGGCGCCCCGACACCTTCGAGGACTTCACCGCGCTTCTGTGCGAATGGGGCACCGTGACCACGGAAGCCGCGCTCCGAGGCTGGGGGCTGGTGGGCCTGCCCTAGGGTCTCCGCGAAAGTGCTGGTGGCAGCCACTCATTGAAGGCTGCTGCCAGTGGATCCCGCTGGGCTGGGCGGCTCGTACACTGACGAAAATGGAGGACCACACGGCCACCGGGATCCGTGCACGTCCGGCGCCCGCCTTGCGGCGGTACGTCGACTCGTATGTCGGTTTCGACCTCCGCGGGCTTCCGGCGGGGGTGCACTGCGGCCCGCCGAGCCGCGCGCTCACTGCGGTGATCAGCCTGTCAGATCCTTTGGAGGTGGCGGCGGGCGTTGACGACGGGTCACCGGTCACCCGATTCAGCAGCGTGGCCGGCGGTCTGATGTGCCGGTCCGTCGCGATCCACCACGACGGGCGCCAGCATGGTGCGCAGGTATCGCTGACACCGCGCGGGGCCCGGGCCATCTACGGCATGCCCGCCGCCGAGCTCGCCCACCGACTGGTCCCGCTCGACGAGCTTCTCGGAGCGCTTGGCGTCGAGCTGACCGACCGGCTGCGAGCGGCGACGACATGGGCGGCGCGGTTCGCCGCGCTGGACGCATTGCTCCTCCGGGCTGTCGGCCGTGGCGCCGGCGGCGACCGTGCGTGCCGGGTGCGCCCCGAGGTGGGCGAGGCGTGGCGCCGCCTCGTCGCCGCGCGGGGCTGCGTCCAGGTGGGCGCGGTCGCCGCGGAACTCGGCTGGAGCCGTCGGTACCTCACCGAGCGGTTTCGCGGTGAGGTGGGCCTGTCGCCGAAGACCTTCGCCCGAGTCTTGCGCTTCGAGCACGCGCACGAACTGGCGGCGGCGCGCGACCCGCTCCCGTGGGCCGATGTGGCAGCCGTCTCCGGCTACGCCGACCAGGCCCATCTCGTACGGGACTGGCGCGAGTTCACGGGCCGGTCGCCGACGGCCTGGCGTCGCGGCGAAGTCCTCCTCGGAGCCGGGTAGTCGCCAGCCGTCCGCCCGTCGCGTCGACTTCTCTTCCCTTTTCTTCAAGACCGCCCGATCGCTGCCGTGGACGATCGTCGGTATGAGACTCGTCAACCACCAACGCAACGCCATGGACCTGCGGACCACCCCCGTGCACCTCGGACTGGGATCGAGAGCCAAACCCGTCGAGGGCTTCGCCTGGGACCCGGAGGTGCTCCAGGCCTACAGCGCCGCGGTCGCGGCAGATGGCGCCGAGGGCAGGATGGTGATGATCTTCGACGGCGACGGGCTCGGCGACCACTGGGAAAGCCACCCCGCGGGCGACGAACTGGTCGTTTGCCTCAGCGGGTCCGTGACGGTCACCCGCGACGTGGACGGGGTGCCCGAACGCGTTCTGCTCGGGCCGGGCGAGGCCACCGTCAACCCGGCCGGGGTATGGCACGTGGTCGACATGGAGGGGCCGGCGTCCATCCTGGCCATCACCGCGAGCCTCGGTACCGACCACCGTCCTCGGACCGACACCAGCCCGACGGAACGCGTCGACACGCCCGGCCCGGGGGAAGCCCGGTGACGACACGCCTCGCGTGCCTAGGCGCCACCTCATCGCTGAGGTCATCGACGCCGGCCTGCTGACCCAGCGCGTGTAACCGAGCCGGTGAACGAACCCCGGTCCGCCCAGATCACTCCGTTGGGGGCAGGCACTCGGCGAGCAGGTCGACGACGTCCCGCCAAGCTCGCCGCGCGTGCTGAGGGTGATAACCGACCCCGGGAAGCACGATGTGGTCGACCGGTGGGTGATGGAAGGCGTGCAAGGCGCCGCCGTAGACCGCGAGGCGCCAGTCGACGCCCGCAGCCTGCATCTCGGCTGTGAACGCGTCCCGTTGCGCGGGCGACATGATCGGGTCTTCCGACCCGACCCCGGCCCACACCGGGCAGTGAATGCGCGCCGTCTCGCCCGGTCGGCCCGTGGTCAGTCCGTTGACTGTCGCGATCGCGCGCAGGTCGACGCCGTCGCGCCCGAGTTCCAGCGCGATTGCGCCCCCGGTGCCGTAGCCGACGGCGGCGATCCGGTCCGGGTCGGTCCGCGGCTCGGCGCGGAGCACGTCGAGTGCCGCGTGGCCGATGCCTCGCATCCGGTCGGGGTCGGCGAGCAGCGGCGTGCACCGGGCCAACATCTCCTCAGGGTCGCCCAGATAGCGCCCGCCGTGGAGGTCGAAGGCCAGCGCCACGTATCCCAGCTCGGCGAGCGCATCGGCCCGGCGGCGCTCGACGTCGCTGAGCCCCACCCCCTCGGGTCCGACCAGGACCGCGGGCCGGCGGTCGACACCGGCCGGGAGCGCGAGGTGCCCGATCATCGTCAGGCCGTCGGCCGCGTATGCGATCGTGCGCGTGGTAACTGTCGTCATGAGCTTGGACTGTAGTGAGCGTAGAGCCCGGTCGGGCCGGTGTTCTGCCGCTGGCAGAAGCCAGGTCTCTGGCGTATTCCGGAAGTCCGAGCCTCGGCCGGGAAGTCCCCGTGCAAGGTGAACGGAGTGGTCGCGCCCCAGCCGCCTCTCAGACGGTCGTCCACAGCGTCCAGTTCGCACAGCCGGCCTCCGCGGTGACCGCAATACACTCCTCGCGTCAGCGCCCGCGTTCGGGTGCCGTGGCCGAAAAAACAGGGGGACGCGGTGGGGACGGTCGAGGTGCAGAGGGGCTGGAAGCCGTCTGTGGCGGAAAGGTGGGCGGGGCGACGCCCTCTGTGGTGGACCGTCGGCCCGACGGGAGAGCTGGCCGTTCTGTTCGTCCATCGCCAGTGTCTAAGCCGAAGCCGCTATGTGAAGGGCTGGGTGGGATGGGGTCCGCGGGTCCCCTTCGGTGCGGTGCTCGTGATGCGGCAGGCTGACGGGTCGCTTCAACGTCGGCCGATCAAGGAGATCCCGGTCAGGCCGAGCCACATCGCTCTTCTCCCGGGGTCCCGACTCCTGGTGGCAGGCGGTCGAGCGGGCAAGGAGGGGTCGGGGGAGTGGGGCCCGAACGCTGTGGTGTTCTCCCTGGAAAGTGGTGACCAGGAGGCCTCCATCTGCATCGGCGACGACATCCGTGCTCTGGTGACCGATCGCGGGGGATCGATCTGGACGGCTTACGGGGACGAAGGCATCTACGGAGGGCATCCGGAGTCCGCGGCCGGTCTCGCCGGCTGGAGTGCCGGCGGTCAGGCGGTCTGGGCTCCGGGAGGCCGCCTTCCTGACGTGCCCCTGGAGGGATGCACCGCTGCCACCGAGGGGGACCTGGTCTGGCTCGTCTGGTATTCCGGCAGTCAGCGAGGAGGCACGTTCTTGACGCGGATCACCCCGTCGACGGGTGAGGTGACCAGTTGGCCCAGCCCCGTACGTGACCCGGACGGGTTCGCCGTGCGCGGCCGTCGAGCGGTCCTGACCAGGCGCGTGCACAACCAGCGGTCGACCGAGGTGGTGCGGGCCGAGTTGGATGGTGATACCTGGACCGTCACCGGACGGCGCGGGATCCGAGTGCCCGGACGTGTGGTCATGCGCTGCGGTCAGGGACGCGACGGTCTTCTGTGGCTTCGCGCCGGCGACACGTGGCTTCGTATCGAAGCCTGAGTGCAGTCGCAGGCGCGCGGTGCGTGATCGTGGGCCACTCTGCGGCGTTGCCGTCACCGGCGGGCACCGACAGCGGCGCCGGAGCCCATGCCGAAGGACGCACAGACCTTTGGCCAGGGGTATTCTCTGGCGATGTCGAATCAGTCAGTGGCGGCGGGCGTCGGTCTCGCCGGTGTGATGGCGCACTGCGGCGGAAGCCCGGTCGGTGCGGTGGAGCTTTTGGCGGGGGCCATAGCCTCGGCACCGGCGGCTCCGGAGCCCTATTCGGCGCTCGCCGAGTTGTGGCGGGACCGACGCTCGGAACTGAAGGAGGGTCTCGAAGGGGACGGCTCCTTGAGTGCCGTGCTGGCGCAGGCGTACTTCTTGTTCCTTGAAGGGGACATGGACGACGCGGCGATGGCCCTCGGTTCGGTGACGGGTGTGCGGCCCGACGTGGCATGGGGCGCCGCACCCTGGTTCGGTGATGCGCGCTTCCTTGGCGCGGTGGGTGCTCCGGCGCTGGCCGAGGCGTGTCTGCGGGTGCTGGACTACGGCCCCGACCTGGACTCCGACGAGATGCGGGAGCGGTTCGAGCCCTGGTTCCACGCCCTCGACGTGGTGTCCGAACGGAATCCCGTGCCGGAGTCGCTGGCCGCCATGGCCCGGCTGCCCCGGGCCTGCGGCCGGTACGAACTGGCTCTCGCCCTGTGCGACCGCGCCGATGCCGTCGACCGGGTCATGTGGACCGCGGTCGCGCGAGCGGCCACCTGGCGCGTGAGGGGCGAGCTGGATCAGGCCGCTGCGGCCTTCGAAGACGCCCTGCTCCTTGACTCCGCCAACTGGTCCCTCTACCTGGACCTGGCGGACGTGCGTGCCGAGCAGGGCGACTTCGCCGCAGCCGTGAGCCTCGTCGAACAGGGCTTGGAATACGGACCGCACGAAGTCACCCTGCGCGCGGCCCGGGCCGCCTACCGCACGCGCCTCGCCGGCTCGTCCGATGATCTGAGGGCCCTGATCGCCCTGGCGCCGGAGCTCGCGGACACGACGTACCGGCACCTGCTGATCGACTACGCGTGTGCGGGGCCGGATCTGCCTCGAGGACTCGTTGCCGAGGCCCACCGCATCGGCCGGCCAAACCTCTGAGTTTGCTCAATCCAGGATTGGGTGCGCCCCTGGTCAGGGCATCGTGCCCGCACCAGCGGAACGCGGACGAATGAGGGAACGGTATGGAAGTGGTCCTGACCATGGCGGTGGTGATCCTCGTGGTGTCCTTCCAGGTGCTGTGGGGGCGCAATCGCCCGCGGCGGCGCAAGACCCGGTGGGGCGACGGCGGCGGGGACTCCTGCGGCGGCGGATCCTCGTGCGGCTCGTCCTGCGGAGGGGGCGGCGGCGGGGGCGGAGGCGGTGACTGACCCCGGTCAGGGTGCGGGAGCGGGCCACGGGACGTCCGTGGCCACCGGCGCGGTGTAGTCGACGCCCGGGACGGAGAACCCGTACAGGCGCTGGACCTCGGCACGGAACCAGTCGAGGTCGGCGAGGCCCGCGATGGTGCCGGTCGTGGCGGCCTCCCAGCGTTCGGCGACGGCCGCCTGGACGTCGTCGGCGAGTTCCCAGGTGTCCAGCCGGATCCGGCCTTCCGCGTCCTGGACGCTCGGGGCCGCGCCGGTGAGCTGGTCCCACAGGGCGGCGAGCTGACGGACCGGCGGCACCAGGCCCTCCCCGAGGACGCCGCGCAGCAGGCCGGTGTACAGGGCGATGCCGGGGATGGCGGTCGAGGACTGCGTGACGGCGGCGCCGTTGACGGAGGTCACGGCCCGGCCGCCCACCGTCTTGCCGAGGCGCTCGTCCAGGGCGCGGGCGGTGGCCTCCAGGTGGGCCTTGGCCGCGCCGATGGTGCCCTGCCGGTAGATCGCCGCCGTCAGCGGCGAACCGATGTACGACAGCGCGGCGGTGGCGAAGCCTTCGGCGAGCAGGCCCCGGCCCGCGAGGTGGTCGATCCAGCGTTCCCAGTCCGCGCCGCCCATCACGGCCACGGTCTGCTCGACGTCGTCGCCCCCGGCCGGACCGGTCTCGATCTCGCGGACCTCGGGAGCGCCCTGGTCGTCGAAGACCAGGGTCTTGGTGCGGTTCGGCCGGCCGATCGGCCTGAGGACGGAGGCGTAGGCGGTGCCGGTGTCGGGGTCGGTGCGGCGGGGCGCGGCCACCGAGTACACCAGGTAGTCCAGGCTGCCGCCGAAGCGCTGCTCGATGAGATCGGCGACCTGGTCCTTCATCGTGTCGGAGAACGCGTCGCCGTTGAGGAAGACCAGGTCCCGCCCGGCGGTGCGGGCGAGGTCGGCGGTGGCGGCGGTGCGGTACCAGCCGGCCGTGGCGGTACGCCGCTCGGTGGGTGCCTTCTCGAAGGAGACCGCGATCCCGCGGATGCCGGCGCGCTTGAGCCCGGCGAGGGTGGCGGCGAGGCCGTACCCGGCGGAGGAACCGATGACGAGCGCCACCGGCCCGGGGCCCCGCGGCACGTCGGCGGGAGCGGGGCACGCCCCCCACATGTCGGTCACCACCTGGCGGCAGCCCGCCGGGTGGGAGTCGAGGAAGAGGAATCCGCGGTTGCGGGGGGTCAGAACGCGCTCGTTCACGAAGGCAGTCCTCGGGTCGGCCGGGAGGGGGACGCGGCGGTCAACCGGCCGCCGCTGCCCGCAAGTCTGCGGCAGCACCCCTACGGGCCGGAGCCGTGACAGGGGACAACGAACACGAGTCGATCTTGGAGTGTTCCCACCAGGCGACCCTGACACGCGCCCCGTGAACCCCCGTCCCGCGGGGCGCGTGCCGGGCGGCCGGCCGTCAGCGGGCCCTGAACGTGAAGTTCTTGACCGCGGCGGCGTCGAGGTTCCAGAACGTGACCATGGGCTTGGAGTCGATGTTCAGGAAGCCGTGGGTGAGCGCGATACCGGCCGGCTTGCCCACCTCGTCATTGGCGGTACGGCTGTGGAACGCGACGGTCAGCGACGTCACGGTGCTGGTCTGCGCGCCGGCCCGGAAGAGGCGTACCCCCGCGTACGCCTTCTCGCCCGGCTTGATCGTGGCGAGCGCGCGAGCCGGGGACTCCATCGGCGGAGGCGGGACCTCGTCGGCGGAACCGAAGCGCACGATCGGATAGAAGTACAGCGTGCACGGCTTGCCGCCCGTGTTGACCGCCGTCAGGAACAGGTTCTGCTCGCTGTCCTGCCGCTCGAACGTCCCGGTGATCGAGACGTTCGCGTCGGTGCAGGGCGCGGCCGTGCTCTTCCCGTCCCCCGAGTCGCTCCCGGTTCCCGGCCCGCCGGACTTGCCGGGCACCGGCGAGCCCTGCGGACCGGTGGGCGTGCCGGGCGTGGCGGACGGGGATCCGGCCGCACTCGGCGAGCCGGAAGTCCCGCCCGGGGCGGGGGAACCGGACGCGCTCGGGGAACCGGACGGAGTGGCGGCGCCCTTCCCCGGGCCGGTGCCGCCGGCCGCCTCACAGGCCGTGGACGACAGGAGCGCGGCGACCGCCGCGACTCCGATGACGCAACGCTTCGATCTGCTGCGAACAGCTCCCATGGCGAACCCCCGATAGTGCCTTCACGCGCCTTCGACGACCTTTCCGAAAGCTTGGCGGGCGACGGCCCCCGGGCGCGGCCCACCAGGGGGTGATCATCCGTTGCCACCCATGGGGTAGACGATGTACCACCCTGGTTGTACGAGTGTCCGGACCGGGCCGTCTAGGCTCTCGCCATGGCATTTCGGGGAGGGCGGTGGGGAACCGTACGCGCGGTGCTCCCACAGGTGGCCGACGCGGTCTACGCGTTCGGATCACTGGCGATATCGGCATCGATGCTCCACAACTGGCCCGACCCGAACCGCTATTGGCGCACCCCCGACGCCCTGGCCTACGCCCTGGTCGCGGCCGTGTACCTGCCGCTCGCCGTGCGCCGCCGCGCACCCCTGCTGATCCTGGGCACCACCGCCGCGGTCGTACTGGCCTACTTCACCCTGGCCTACTACCACCCGGTCGCGGTGTGCGGTCTGGCCCTGGCCAACTACACCGTCGCCGCGCACCGTCCGCGCACCGTGTCCGTCCCCTGCACCGTCACGACGTGGCTGGTCCTGCTGTGGGGAACCAGGCTGGCCGAGCCCGGCATCGGCATGCTGAGCGTCGCGTTCGTCACGGCCACGGCCGCCGTCACCTGGGTGACCGGTGACGTATCGCGGCGCTTCGCCGAACGGGGCCGCCGTCTGGCCGCCCTGACGGAGCAGCTGCGCCGCGAGCAGGAGGAGCGGACGCGCAGGGCCGTCTCCGACGAGTGCATGCGGATCGCCCGTGAACTCCACGACGTCATCGCCCACCACGTCTCCGTCATCTCGATCCAGGCGGGACTGGCCGACTACGTCTTCACCACGGACCCCGCGACCGCGCACCAGGCCGTCGGCGTCATCTCCGGCAGCGCCCGTGACGCCGGTGAGGAGATGCGCCGGATGCTGGCCGTCCTGAGGCACGGCGTCCAGCACACGGCGTACGGCAGAGCCGGCACCCTCCCCGACGCGGACGGTACGCCCCCGGGCCTGGCACGTCTGGAGGAACTCGCCGACCGGGTCCGGGCGGCGGGCGTTCCCGTCCGGATCACCGGAGGACTCGCCGAACCGCTGCCCGCCGGCCTGGACATGTGCGTCTACCGCGTCGTCCAGGAAGCGCTGACCAACGTGCTCAAGCACGCCCCCACCGCCACGGCCACCGTGTCCCTCTCGCGCGGCCGCGGCTCCATCCGCGTCCGCATCACCGACGACGGGCCCGCCCGGCCCCGGACCGAGGGGCGGGACGGCCCAGGCCACGGCTTGCTGGGCATGCGGGAACGGGCGACAATCTACGGGGGCACCGTCACGGCCGGGGCCCGCTCACAAGGGGGATTCGAAGTCGATCTCGTCATGCCCGTACCGGAGACCTGACGACCGGTCGGCCGCGGGGAGAGCCGTCGTCCGGGGGAGTGCGTCCATCATGCCGAAGGTTCTCGTGACGGACGACCAGATCCTCGTCCGCTCCGGGCTCGCCGCGCTGCTCCGGGCGGCCCCGGACATCGAGGTCGTCGGCGAGGCCGAAAGCGGCGAGGAGGCCGTGAGGCTGTCCGCCGAACTCCGTCCGGACGTGGTCCTCATGGACATCCGCATGCCCGGCATGGGAGGCATCGCGGCGACCCGCGCCCTCGTCGGGCAGACGCCCGCGCCGAACCCCCGGGTCATCATGCTCACCACCTTCGACCTGGACGTGTACGTCTACGACGCGCTCCGCGCCGGAGCCAGCGGGTACCTCCTCAAGAACACCCCGCCGCAGCGGCTCCTGGCGGCCATCCACACCGTCCACGCCGGAGACGTGCTGTTGAGTCCCGCCGCCCTCACCGAACTCATGAAGGCCTGCGGGGCCGGTCCGGGACGCGGCGGCCGCCCGCGCCCCGGACTCGATGCCCTGACCCCGCGAGAGATCGAGATCCTGACCCTGGTCGGCAGGGGCCTGTCCAACACCGACATCGCCGGACACCTCGTACTCAGTCCGGCGACCATCAAGACGCACGTCCACCGGTGCATGAACAAACTGGCCCTCACCAGCCGCGCCCAGGCCGTCGTCTTCGCCTACGAGGCGGGCCTCGTCACGGCATGACGCGGTTTCCGGTGCGCATTCTCCCCTTCTCCGGGGTACACCGGAGAAGGCAGTCGTCGGGAAGGAGAACGCCACGCAGTGATCCGCCGTTGAATATCTCACCGCGGAAACAGGTGACCGGTGATCATTGGTCGGCAGGCGCGGACGGGTGATTCACCCCGGGAGGTGAACGGCTTTCCGTGGAGCCGGGTATTCTTGCCTGCCTTGTTCTTTTTATCGGCCGAAAGTGCGCTCTTCGAGTCGGTCTCGGGCGCAGGCGGCGGTACGGGCCGGGTGCCGCGTTCAATTGGCCCGGGCGTAGCGGACCTTGCCGGTCCAGATCCGTTCGAGCCGGACGCGGGTGCCGGGCTTGGGGGCGTGCCAGATCTTGTTGTGGCCCGCGTAGATGCCGACGTGGCCGATGGTTCCCCCATAGGGGAAGAAGACGAGGTCGCCGGGGGCGCGCTGGGTGCGCGGGATGTGGAGCGTGTTTTCGTACTGGGCTTCGGCGGTGCGGGGAAGGCGTCGGCCGGCCTTCCGGAACGCGTAGAGGGTGAGGCCCGAACAGTCGAATTCTCTCGGGCCGGTGGCGCCGTACACGTAGGGGGAGCCTTCTTTGGAAGCTGCGATTTTGACGGCCTTTATGCCGTAGCGGGATGCGGCCTGAGCCGGGCTGGCGGGCGCGAACATCGCGGCCACGGAGATCGCGAGGAGAAAAATGGGGGAGCGATGGCTCTTCCAGCAATTTTTTGTTTTCGGCAATCGTGATACCTCCGCATTCAGATACAGGACAGGGCCGTGACGGCGACTGTTCTCGGTGACTGCGTATTGGCTCCCGACGACCGCCCATTTTGCACGACGCGTCCGCCCCCGAAGGGCCGGACACGACGTGAAATGTCTCGGTTAAGCAAAAGACTCCGCGATGATATGCATAGACATTGTCCTACCATTCCCCCGTTCGTCTCACAGGAGTTTGCCCAGAGGGCCGAGGTCGATGTTGAGGTCCTCGGGAGCCAGTCCGAAGCGCGTCCGCAGGAGATCCATGCGGTCTTCGAGGAGCATGAGGGTCTGCCCGAGCCGTTCTTCCTGGTCCTCGGTCAGATCGCCGGCCTCGACGCGCCGCAGCGCCTGGCGCTCCATGAGCTGCCGAAGGAGCTCGACCACGGTCAGCACGAGGCGGCCCAGTTCGCGTTCGACGGTATCGGGGTCGAGCTCCACTCGTCGGGGCGTGCTCACGGGCTCACCTGCTTCCAGGGGGAGGGCACGGCGTCGTTCACCGAGCTGATGAGGGCTTTGAGGTCGATGCGGACGAGATCGATGCCGGCGATGCCCAAGGTGATGTCGCCGGCCAGGACCACCCCTCCGGCCAGCAGCCGGTCGAGGAGGTCCACGAGCGCGACCTCCTCGCCGGTCACCGCTCCCGCCCGTGCCGTTCGGCGGCCGTCTGGGTGAAGGAGTAGGGGACCCAGGGTCCCGTGACCTCGCCGCGGATCCCGGACGGGAGGTCCGAAGGGCCGGGGACGGCGTCGAGGAAGGCCTGGCGGGCCTCTCGGGGGACGAGGTACGCGGCGTTCAGGACATTGGCGTCCCGCACCCCGGAGAGCCCGGCCTGCTGCGGAGGGTGCAGAACCGATTCGCTCGCCCTCCCGGCCAGCCGCCGGTGCACCTGTTCGGCTGTTCCGGCGGCCAGGCCCGCGCGTTCCTCGCGGCGCCGGCGGTCGACGAGGCGCCGCTGGAGATAGCCCCGCCCCGTTCCCGGCCCGGCGGCGGACGGATCCGCTGGGGTACCGGGATCGCCCTCGGCGGGGGAGCGGGAGGACCCGGCCGTCGTCGCCGCGGCGGAGTCCGCCGCGTACAGTTTCACGCCCCACTCCTCGGTATCCGCCAGCCGTTCCAGGGCGCACGAGAGCCGTTCCCGCCCCTCGGCCAGGAGCCTGCGCACCCCTTCCTCGCCACGGCACACGGTGGCCAGCCTCAGCGGCACCGTGGTGAGGGAGCGGCCGACGTCGGCGACCACCCGGTGGTGCCGCCGGGCCAGCGCCGACAGCCAGTCCAGGTCCTCCAGCCGCCGCCGGAGCGGGGTCTCGCCGAACTCGGCGGGGTCGACCGGGGCGACCACCGCGGCCAGCACGCCGTCGTCGACCACCCTGAGACCGGAGCCGTCCGCGCCGCAGGAGGCGAGGGAGTCTCGGGGTCCCGGCCCCGACCCGACAACGGTGTACACGTAGAGGAGTTCCGGCTCGCTCATGCCCGCTCCTGACGCTCTTCCAGCTCCGCCACCCGCCGGCGCAGCTCCTCGTTCTCCCGTCCGAGCTCGCGCCGGCGTGCCGCCGACGAGAGGGCGGGATCCTGCTCCCACCAGTCGATCCCCATCTCCTTGGCCCGTTCTACCGAGGCCACGACGAGACGCAGCTTGATGGTGAGCAGTTCGATGTCCAGGAGGTTGATGCGGATGTCGCCGGCGATGACCACCCCCTTGTCGAGGACTCGTTCGAGGATGTCGGCCAGATTGGCGCTGGGTGCGCTGTCGTACGTACGCGGCAGGCCGGAGGGCGTCGTCATGACCGGCGGGCCCCCTCGCGGCGGCCCGCGCCCGCCGGCTCGGGCTCGGCTTCCGCGGGCTCGGCCTCCTCGTCGTGGGCCTCGTCCTCGTCATCCGGCTCGTACTCCTCCTCGTACTCCTCGTACTCCTCGTCGTCCTCGAACTCGCCGTCCTCGAAGGCGTAGTCGCCGTCGGACGGTTCCTCCGGAGCGGCGTACGCCCCGTCCTCGCGGTCCGCTGCGTCCTCGCCCGGGCCCACCGCGTCCTCCTCCTCCTCCTCCTCGCGGGGCATGACGGCCCCGCCCTCCTCGGTCCTGCCGCGTAGGCCGTCCGGCTCCCCTTCCTCGAAGGCGAGGAACCGGGCGTAGCCCTTGAGGTCCCCCCGGACCCGTCGGCCCGGGGCCCCGCACAGGCGGGCCGTTCTCTCGAACACGCCCCGGGGGTGGTGTTCGACGGCCAGCAGGACCCGGGTGAGCCCGTCGGCGAGGGCGTGGAAGGTGACCACCCCGCGCGTCGTGCCGCGGGGGCCTTGCGAGGTCCACGCGATGCGTTCGCCGGGGATCCGCTCGGTGACGCGGGCCGTCCGGGACCGGAAGGCCTCGGTGCGACCACCACCGGGGGACTCCCGGATGCCGCGGTAGCGGGTCCACTGGTCGTAGGCGTCCTGGACGTCCACGCCGACGTCGACCGACTCCAGGACCACGGCGGGCCCGCCACCGCCTCCGCCCCGGCGCCCGGGGCGGAGGCGCGGGACGAGGGACTTCAGCCCCGGGCCCTTGCCCGACGCGATGTCGTCCAGGTGCGCCGCCGAGCGTCCGAGGCCCCTGCCGGCGCCGGCCAGGAGCCGCTCGGCGCGGGTCATCAGGTACGCCTCCAGCTCCCGCCTGACCCGGTCGGCGGCGGGGCCCTCCCCGAGCCGGCCGAGGAGGCCGGACGGCGGCTCAGTCATCGTCGCTCCCCTCACCGCCGCCGGCCGCCCCCTTCGCCGGCCGCCGTCGGCCGGACGCGCCCCCGGACGCCGACCCGCCGCCCGCCTTCCGGGCGGACGACGACCGGGACGCCTTCTTCGGGGCGGCCGTCCGGCGCGCGGGACGGGCCTCCTCCGGCCCGTCCCCGCCGTCGTCACCGGCCGGGGCGGCGCCCATGCCGGCCAGCCGCTCCCGCACGTCCCGGGTCCGGTCGTGCAGCCGGTCGGCGACGGCCTCAAGCTGCCGGTCCACCAGCAAGCCCGCCGCCGCGGACCCGACCCCGCGCAGGTCCTCGCGCAGCTGCTCGCCCAACTCCCTGAACCGCGGGTGCTCCTTGAGGCGGCTCGCCAGGAAGGAGGCGAGGACCTCCGCGTCCGGTTTCAGTTTCCTGCCCATGACCAGGGTTCCCACGGTGAAGGCGAGCCTGGCCTTCCTGGTCCGTCCGAGCAGGTAGCCGGCGCCCACGGCCAGGCCCATCGTCACACGGTCGTTCATCGCGTCCGCGCCCCGCCTTCCAGTCGTGCCAGGAGCTCGTCCTCCCGGCGGTCGAACTCGGCCTCGTCCACTTCGCCCGATTCGAACGCGTCCACCAGCCGGGCCAGCTCCCGGTGGACCACGGCCGGGTCGTAGTACTGGCGCTCGGCTTCCTCGACCACCTGCCGCAGCACCCAGACCGTCCCGCGGAGGGGGGCGGCCGGCAGCAGCAGTACCTCCGTGAGCAGACCCATGGTCAGTCCGCGTCCGCGAAGCTGTAGGACGGCAGCGGCCCCGTCACCTGGACGCGCAGCCGCTCGTGCTCCTCGTGCAGGTGGCGCACCGCCCCCAGGAACTGCTCCCGCCGCTCGCGGGCCACCAGGAACGACAGGTTCGCCAGCCACCCCGTCCCCTCCGGGCCGTGCCGCAGGGCGGCCGCGTACGGCCGCAGCGTCTGCTCGACCAGGGCGGCGTCCGCCCGCTCCTGCGCGGACACGGCCCGGGCGACGCGCTCCCCGAAGGCCAGCTTCTGTTCGTGCGTGCCCCCGCCCGCCTGCCGGTTGGCCTGGTGCAGGGCACGCAGCTCCGGGTCCGCGCCGACCACGTCGAAGAGCACGGCCTCCTCCTCGTGCGAGGCCTTCACGTTGAACTCGTCCTTGCCCTCCAGCTCCGCCAGCCGCTCCAGGTAGCGTTCCTGACGCCGCTCCAGCACGGAGGTGACGGTGTCGTCGTCGGGGGAGACCCCGCCGAAGCGCAGGGGCAGCACCGGACCGCTGCCGCCCGCCTGGATCACCACCCGCTGGTGGGCGAGCAGATCGCGCCGCTTGGCCCTCAGCTCGGCCGGCGCGTCACTGACCAGGGCGACCAGCTTCCCGCCGCGCACGGTGCGCACGGGCAGTGGCGGCTCTCCCACGCCCTCCAGGGTGTCGGGCAGGTCCTGACCGGCCCGGGCGATGCCGTAGACGTACGTACTCATTCCTTCTCCTCCCGGCGGGCGGCGGTGCGCCGGCTGCGCGGCCGGCTTTCGGTCTTCTCCTCCGAGGCGTCCTCGCGGGCCTGGTGGAACGCGTCCGAGATCGTCTGAGCGGCCCCGCTCAGCGCCCCCTTCGTCTTGCCGCGGGCCCCGGACTCCGTGATCTCCCCCACGAGGTCGGGCAGGCCCGGGCTCTTGCGCGGCCCGGCCTCCAGGTCGAGGCGGTTGCACGCCTCCGCGAAGCGCAGATAGGTGTCCACGCTCGCCACCACCACACGGACGTCGATCTTGAGGATCTCGATGCCGACCAGGGAGACGCGTACGAACGCGTCGATCACCAGGCCGCGGTCCAGAACCAGTTCGAGTACGTCGTACAAGCCGCTGGAGCCGCCGCCCGAGGCGGCCGGAGCGGGCTGGGCAGGAACGACAGTCATAACTTCCGTTTCCCTTTCGTCACTTGGGGACGGGGACGGGACGGGGACAGCGACGGGACGGCGAGGGGGCGCGGGGTCCGCCGGCTCAGCGGCGATCCGCGCGGCCCCTCTCGTACCGGCTGGTACGCCGGTACCCGACGAGTTCGCCGTCGGCGTCGACCTCGACCTCGTACGAGGCCAGCAGGCTCATCGTGTCCGGAACGCGGGCCAGTTCGAGGACCTCGACCGCGAGGTGCCAGACGCCGTCCTCGCCGCGTTCGCAGCGGCTGACCCCTTCGGCGGGCTGCGACAACAGCTCCGACAGCTGCTCGATCGCGGCCCTGATCACCGAAGCGGCCCTCAGGGGTCGTGCCCCCCGGCCCGCCTTCTTCTCTTCTCCGTCGGGTGCGTTGGCCATGAATTCCTCCTGGCGCGTATGTCCGTCCGAGCCGTCGCCAAACGGCCCGGCACCGCCCGCTCCTGGCACAGGGGCGTCAGAAGCCCGCCTGCGCCGATCCGTTGGAGCCAAACCCGCGGAGCGCAACACCGCGCCCCGCGATGCCCGGACCCGGCGGCGGGGGTGTCGCCTCCCCGTTCGGGGGCACCCGCGTCCGTATGACATCGAACACAACGGTGGCCTCGCTCTGGGCCGCGGAAACCGGACCCGCCTGGCTGCACCTGCTGGTGATGGCCTTCGCCGTACTCGTCCTCTGGGCCAGCCTCGCCCGGCACAGGTGAGCCCGTCCCGGCGGCGGGGAGCGGTGACGGCCCGCCGCACGAGACCTCGTCAAAGGATCCCTACCGTGTTGTTCTTGGCACTGCTCGTACCACCGCTGATGATGTGTGCCGTCCTCGGGCTCGCCCGTTACGAGGAGCGGATGCTGGGGCCGTCGACGACCGGCAGGCACAGACGCCGTACGGATCCCGCTCCGGGCGCACCCGCCCCCGGCGCCGGACCGCTCTCCGCCGCCCCCGCGCACCCCGTCCGGCGGGGCGCCGCACGCGGCCGGCCGGGACGGCGCGCACGGGGGGAGGACCCGTGCCGGACGGCCGCCCGCCGGACCGCCCGCGCCCCGCGAACGCGCCCCGCCCATGCCCTTCCCGACGTACGCTGAGGCCGCGCTGCTCACCCCTGCCGCGCCCCCGCGGAAGAGGAAGCCCCAGCATGCACCAGCCGTCGAACTCCGGACCGCCGGACGGGCGGGGCTTCCGGACCACCGACGTGGACGTCGCCCGGGACTGGCTGAAGGCGGCCTACGGGACGAGCCTGCGCATGAAGACCCCGGCCCGCGACAGCGCCTTCCGGTACACCCGCACCCACGCCGGGCCCGTGTCGCTGAGCACCCTGTCCCTGGCCACCGAGTACGCCTACGCCACCGGCCCCCTCGGCGCGGTGGCCGTCACGCACGTGGTGGGCGGCCGCATGGCCGGGGAGTGCGCGGGCGAGGTCACCCCGGCCGGGCCCGGCGACGTCATGGTGATCGCCCAGCCCGACCTCCCGTACGCCGGACGGGTGTTCTCGGCCGAACTGCGTGCCGTAACGGTGCCGCTCGCGCTGCTGGAGGAGCTCGCGGGCCGTCCGCCGGGGGAGAGCGCCCGGCCGTTGCGCTTCACCCGCTTCACCCCCGTCTCGGACGCCATGGCCGGACAGTGGAAGCGGACCGTCGACTACGTCGAGGCGAGCGTCCTGGGCCTGCCCGCGGGCGGCGAGCCGCTGCTGGTCGACGCCGCCGCCAGGATGCTGGCCGCGACCGTCCTGGCCGCCTTCCCCACCGACGTCCGGCCCGACCCCGTCCTGGCGGACACCCGCGACGCGACGCCGGAGACCGTCCGCCGGGCCGTCGCCTTCATCGAGTCACAGCCGGCTTCCGAGATCGGCCCGGCCGAGATGGCCGCCGCGGCCGGTGTCACCGTCCGGGCCCTCCAGTACGCCTTCCGGCGCCACCTCGGCACGACCCCGATGGCCTACCTGCGCCGCGTACGCCTCGCCCTGGCGCACGCCGACCTGGTCGCGGCGGACCCCTCGCGGGACACGGTCACGGCCATCGCCCACCGGTGGGGCCTCCACCACCAGGGGCGTTTCTCCGCCGCCTACCGCGCGGCCTACGGAGTCCCTCCCCGGCACACCCTCGCCGGTTCCTGAGCGGCCCCGGGCCCCGCCCCCTCCGTCCGCCGGCGCCGTCCCGGGCCCGGAGACGAGGAGGTGCTCACCCCGTTCCGCGACCTCCAGGCCGGCCTCCCGCAGGATCACGCCGAGGGCCGTCCGGAGCGCCTTGTGCAGGCCGGCCAAGGAGGTGAACCGGGACAGGTCCTCCTCGTGGCCGTGCACCTGGACGGTCGGCCGCAGCACCTCACGGGCGACCCACCCCACCAGGACCCCTTCGGGGGCCGTCCACACGCGCAGGCCGTCCTCCTCCCGCGCGGACGTGTCGAAGCCAGCCCGGGCCAGGAGGAGCCGGACCCGCTCACAGTGGTCGCCGTGTCCCTCCTCGGGCGGCTCGGCGGTCGGTACGGCCGGTGTGGATGGCATGCACCTACTTCAGCGACCCGGGGCCCGCGGCGAAAGCCGCTGCGCGAAAGGACGGGCGCCGGACAGCCGGAAAACGAAGCAGCCGTCCGACGGCACCGTGTGAGACCGGACATGCGGGGCAGGCGGGGTGTCACGCAAGGCAACCATGCCCAGCCGATCGGAAAGGACCACTCTTCATGACCGAGAACGTGTGGGGCTACCACGAGACGTCCGGCCGCCTTCAGGGCGTCGACCTGAGCGGATTCAAGGTCGAGGCGGTCGACGGCGCCATCGGCAAGGTGGACAAGCATTCGGACGAGGCCGGCTCCGCGTACATCGTGGTCGACACCGGTCCGTGGATCTTCGGCAAGGAAGTCCTCCTGCCGGCCGGCACCGTCTCGCGGATCGACGTGGACGAGGAGAGGATCTACGTGGACCGGACGAAGGAGCAGATCAAGAACGCTCCGGAGTTCCACCGGGAGAAGCACCTCGGGGACAGCGGCTACCACGACGAACTGGCGGCCTACTACCGGTCCGGCGGCGCCTTCGGGGGCCGTCCCCTCTGAACCGGCGCGAGGAGCACCAGAGATGAGCGAGCACAAGAAGCAGCACCGGACGACGACCCCGCCCTCGAAGGCCCCGGGGGAGAGCGGGGACCCGGAGGCCCGGAAGGAAGCCGAGGAGGCCGTCGTACCGGGCAGCCAGGACGGTGAGGCGGCGGACGCCCTCACCCCCAACACCGACGCCCAGCGCCGTACGGCCGCCCGCGACCGCCGCCGGTAACGGGTACGACCGCGGTCCCCCGGGTTAGCGGAGGGGCAGGGGGAGTCGGCTGGCATCCCAGCTCTCCAGGAAAAGTGTTACCTGGAGTCCCGGCGACGCCGACGACATTGGG
>NZ_JBVHWK010000033.1:26219-87782 GCF_055569445.1 Streptomyces sp. NPDC029122
TCCTCCCCCCCCCCCCCCCCCCCCCCCCCCCCCCCCCCACACCCCCCCCCCCCCCCCCCCCAACCCCCCCCCCCCCCCCCCCCCCCCTTCCCCCCCCCCCCCCCCCCCCCCGCGGCCGTCCGCCCCGGCTCCCGCGGAACGGGCCCGCCGGGACCCCGGCATGCACGGCAGACGGTGGCCGCACACCGTTCCGGGGGGAAGGAGGACGGAGTGCGGCCACCGCTCTCGGGCGTCGCCACACCGCTCAAAGGGGCTACGCACCGACATCCCGCGTGTGTCCCGTCCCCGCGATCCCAAACCCCCCACTCCCCGCCGATTCCGAAGTGCGCGAGCGAGCGGCTGCCAGCACCATGGCCTGTGCACACCGCCGGACGACGGGGCACCGCCCCGGCGTACGGACACCCCACCGGAAGGCAGGCGTGCCATGAGTCCCGCCGTTCCAGAGGACCCCGAGGGACTCAAACTGCTGATCGCCCGCGAGGTCGCCTCGCTGCGGGCCGCCGCGGGCCGCAGCGCCGGGGTCCGGCGCGAGGACCCCGCCGCCGCCCCCCAGCCTCCGCCGGGCGGGGAGCCCGCCGTGCGGGCCTGCCCCTGCGGAGGCAGCGAGGACCGGGGTCACGGCTGCGGCGACGCCGGCCAGGACCACGACCCCTGGGGCTGCGTGTGCGCCGCCCTGCCCGCCATCCCGGTCTCGGCCGCGCTGCTCGCCCCCGTCGAGGACGACAGCGGCCGAACCGCCGACTTCGTCGTCCGGGCCGGGAACCACGTCCGGTCCGCGGAGTGGCTGGACCCGCCCGACCGGCAGGTCGGCAGCAGGCTGCTCGCGGCCCGGCCCGGCGCCGAGGCCGGCGGTCTGCTCGCCGCGCTGACGGACGTCCTGCGCACCGGCCGGGCCCTCAAGGCGCACCCGGTGGACTACACCGAATGGCGGGGCGGCCGGCTGCACCGCACCACACTGCTCTACGACGCGGCGTCCTGCGGCGGCCAGGTACTGGCGACCTGGCGGCCGGCGCACGCGCACACCGAGGCGATGTCCCTCGAAGCGCAGTACATCGCCTCCATGGGGTGGGCCCACTACGACCTGCTGGCCGGGACCACCACCTGGTCCGACGGCCTGTGCGCGATCTTCCGTACGGGACCGGAGGACCGGATGACCCTCACGGACCTGTGCGACGCGGTGCTCGTCGAGGACGTGGCCCGGTTCGGCCGACTGCTCAGGGAACTCTTCGACGGCGAGGAGCCCCCCGGCACCGACATCCGCTTCAGCGTCCACGGCGACGCCCGCACCCTGCACGTGGTCGGCCGACCGGTGATCGACACCCACGGACTGCCCTGGGCGATCCACCTCATCGTCCGGGACCTGACCCCGCAGGTCCGCAGCAGGCAGCGGCTCGCCGCCAGCCGGCAGCAGACCGAGAGGCTCCGCGAGGAGGCGGCGGCCGAGCGGAGGGTCGCCGCGGCGCTGCGCGAGGCGCTCCTGCCCACCCACTCGTCGCGGATCGCCGAGCTCGGGTACACCGTCGCGGCCGCCTACCTGCCGGCCGAGCCGCACGCCGCCGTCGGCGGAGACTGGTACAAGTGCCGGGTCCTGCCGGACGGCCGGATCCTGCTCGCGGTGGGGGACGCCTGCGGTCACGGCCTCGGGGCGGTCGCCCGGATGGCCCAGCAGCGGCATGCGCTGGCCGGTCTCGCCCACGCCCCCGGAACCGACGCAGGGGACCTCACCACCTGGCTGAACGAACTGATCTGCGCCGACCCCTCCGGCGAGACCGCCACCGCCGTGATCGGCCACATCGGCACCGACCGGCGCCTCACCTGGGCCTGCGCCGGCCACCCGCCGCCCCTCCTGCTCCGGGGAAGCGGCGCGGCGGCCCTGGACTCCACGCACCGGGGCCCCCTGCTGGGCCTGCTGCCCGGGGACGGCTACGCCACGGCCACGGTCGACCTGCTGCCGGGAGACGTCCTGCTCCTCTACACCGACGGCCTCGTCGAACGCAGGGACGAGGACCTGGGGGAGAGCATCGCCACGCTGGGCCGGCGCCTCGCGACCTGCTCGGGCCTCGGCGCCCAGCGCGTCCTCGACGCCCTGATGGACCTGTACGGGCGGGAGGACTTCGCGGACGACACCTGCCTGGTCGTCATCGAGGTGAGCTGAAGCCGAGGGGTCCGCTCAACTGCCGGAGGGACCCTCTACAGCCGAAGGGGCCACTCGACAGCCGAGGGATCCGCTCAACGCCGCACGGCGCTGCCGGAGAGCAGCCGGGAGGCCTCGATCTCCGCCCACACCACCTTGCCGTGCGCATGGGCCTCGGCGCCCCAGCGGTCGCAGAGACGGCCGATGATGTGGAGCCCGTGCCCGCCCGGAACACCGCGCCGGGGGGACTCCTGGGGCCGCGGCACGGCCGTGGAGCCGTCGAACACCTCGATGCGCAGGGCGTCACCCCGGGTGAGGACGAGTTCCACGCAGCCGCCGGCGTGCAGACCGGCGTTGGTCACCAGCTCGGAGACGACGAGCAGGGTGTCCTCCGACGTGTCGGTCCCGTCCCACTCCCAGTCGCGCAGCGCCAGCCGCGTGAAGTCGCGCGCCTTCGCGACCTGGCCGGGGGCCCCGGCCAGCGCCAGGCCGCGGCGCTGGCCCGCCGCCACGGGCCGGGGCGGATGGCCGGTCTCCGATCCGCTGCTCTTCACTGTGGTCTCACCCCCGCCGTGGGACACGGCTTCTTCTCGTGGCGACCGCTCGGGCCGCTCCCGGCTGTTTCCGTCGGTTCCATCGGTTTCCGGACGGTTCGTATGCCCCCTGGGCCGGCCGGCGACACCCGGCGGGTTCCGTCCCCCGGCGACTTCGAGTGCCGGGACAGTTTACGGGGGCCGGGCTCTCAGAAGTCGGCCACGCGCATTCTCAGGGTGAGACCGGAGCACGTGGCACGGATCTCGACGAGGTCGCACAGCTGGTGGATCATCCACAGACCGCGCCCGCCGTTGGCCGAGGCGAGTGCGGGGCGGCGGCGGCCCGCCAGGGGATCGGCCAGACGGCCGCCGTCGCGGACCTCCGCCACCACGTCCAGCTCCGCGGTGGTCCACAGGCGCAGGGTGCCGTGGCCGCCGCCGTGCGCGAGGGAGTTGGCCGCGGCCTCGCTGACGGCGAGGACGAGGTCACCCCGGCGGGCCGGAGCGAGGGAGGTGCCGAGGGCCCACGCCTCGGTGAACTCGCGTACCCGGGCGAGTTCACCACGCGCGTAGTCGAGGCTCACCGCTCCCGGAGCCGGTTCGGGGAGCGGGACGTCGCAGTCGCCGCTGACGACCGAGGCGTCGGTGTAGGCCGGGCTCACCAGCTCGCGCCCTTTCTCGACGACGGTGGGATGCGTGCGCCGGGCGTCGGCCACCACCGTCGCCGACAGACCGGCCACGTCGTACGGGCACAGCACGGACGCGGCACGGCCGGCGAAGGCGGTGTTGATGAGCGCCTCGTGGCGCGTGGCCTCCAGCACCTCGGCCTCCGTCCGGCCGGGCCAGATCGGTTCGCCGACGATACGGGCCGGCCGGCCCGCGTGCCGTTCGGCGAAGTCCCGCAACGCGGCGAGGATACGGCCGGGGTTGCGGCCCAGCCGCGTCATGTCCACGTACTCGACGCCCGACGCGGCGCCGCCGAGGCTCTCGCGCAGCGCACCGAGCCGGGGACCGGGTACGGCGACCAGGACGGGCTCGTCCGCTTCGAGCGCGGTACGTACGAAACCGCCCACCCCGGCCAGGTACTCGTCGGGCCCTTGGTAGAAGAGCGCGGGATGGTGGAAGGCCCCGGGGGCGTCGGCCGCAGGAACGGTGATCATGCTGCGACCTCCAGCGCGGCGCATTCGTCCGGGAACATCTCCACCACCTTGCGGAGCGAGTACGGGGGGTCGTGGAGCAGCAGGCAACGGCCTTGCCCGCGGAAGGCGGCCGACGCCCGCACCAAGGCGGCCACGGCGGCCGCGTCGAGGAAGCTGACCGCCGCCAGGTCCAGATGGACGACCCGTCCCGGCATCCGGCTCACGGAGGCCAGCGCCGCACCCAGCGCACGCCGGGAGTCCAGGTCCCCGCTGCCGCTGAGGCGCGCGCCGGCCCGGTCTCCAAGAGGTACGGCTGTCAAGGCCACCATGACTCCTACGGGGTGAGCATCCCGGCGCGCAGCCGGGCCAGTGTGCGCGAGAGCAGCCGCGAGACCTGCATCTGGGAGATCCCGAGTTCGGCGCCGATCTCGGCCTGGGTCTTGTCCTGGCCGAACCGCATGCTCAGGATCAGCCGGTCGCGGGGCGCGAGTTCCCGCAGCAGCGGAGCAAGGGTGTGGAAGTCCTCGAAGAGCTCCATGGCGGGATCGGGTTCGCCGAGCTTCTCGGCCAGCGCGCGGGCGGGGCGGCCGCTGCCCTGGTCCTCGTCCGTCTCGCCGGCGTCCAGGGAGCCGCTGGTGTAGCCGTTGGCGGCGACCAGGCCGTCTATCACCTCTTCCTCGGACAGCCCGAGGTGGTGGGCGACCTCCTTGACCGTCGGCGCCCGGCCCAGGGTGTCGGTGAGCGCCTCCTGCGCCTTGGCGAGCTCGGAGCGCAGCTCCTGGAGCCGGCGCGGGACGTGGACGGCCCACGTGGT
This sequence comes from Streptomyces sp. NPDC029122, assembly GCF_055569445.1. Classification (NCBI taxonomy): domain Bacteria; kingdom Bacillati; phylum Actinomycetota; class Actinomycetes; order Kitasatosporales; family Streptomycetaceae; genus Streptomyces; species Streptomyces sp. NPDC029122. The sequence goes on from NZ_JBVHWK010000033.1 coordinate 30,840, forward strand.
GTCGCGGAAGTGCCGCTTGATCTCGCCCGTGATGTACGGCAGCGCCAGCGTGGAGAACTCCACCTCGCGCTCGGGGTCGTAGCGGTCGATGGCCTTGATCAGGCCGATCGTGCCGACCTGGACGATGTCGTCCATGTCGAGACCGCCGCCGGCCGCCCGGGCCCGGAAACGACGGGCGGCGAACTGCACGAGGGAGAGATTCATCTCGATCAGGGTGTTGCGCGCGTACTGGTACTCCCGCGTCCCCTCCTCCAGGGAGCGCAGCCTCGCGAAGAACAGCCTGGACAGCTCCCGGGCGTCCCCGGGCGCGATCTCCCGGGGCTGCTCCACGAGGGGGAGCAGGGCGTCCGACGGCGGCTCGGCTCCCGTGGCGGGAGCGCATGCCGGAGCCCTGTGGTCCGTCGCACGAGCGGGGCGTGTGAATTCGGCCGAACGAAGCATGGTGGCCGTTCCCTCCCTGTTGTCGATGGCTGCCGCTGCCCCCCTGCCCCGAGATCCGCGCCTTACACGGTCCATGACGAAGAGACTTCTTCCGCGGGACGTGCTGCGCGGCGGCGGCGTCGTCGCCGGGGGATCGAGCATGCATACTCCCTTGCGGAACCAGTGCACGTGAAATCCGGGGAGGCGGACATGACCGGGGCAGAGGAAGCGCGGGGCGACGGCGTGGTCGAGGCCAGTTACCCGGCGGGACAGGGCTGGGTCGTCGCGGCGCGCGGGGAACTGGACCAGGACACGCTGGCCTCGCTCGAGGAGGCGCTGACCGCCGCCGCGGACCGGCACCGGGTGGTGGTCCTGGACGCGAGTTCCGTCACATTCGGCGACTCCTCCTTCCTCAACCTGCTCCTGCGGGTGCACCGCAGGACCGGGCTGCGGATCGCCTGTCCGGGCGACCAGCTGCGCCGTCTGTTCGCCCTGACCGGGGCCGATACGGTCCTCTCGCTGCACTCCGACCTGGAGGGCGCCCTTGCCTCGTGAGGCCGGTGGAATCCTGGTGCGGGGTTAGCCTTCAACCGGCAGTGACGGCGAGAGTGAGGTTGGCGATGGCTGAGCGGACTGGCGCGGCGGTACCGGGCGGGGCGCCAGTGGTACCGGGTGAGGGCGGCATCACGGAGTCGGAGCTGCGGCTGCTGCTGGCGGGCCTGACGGCCGTACGGGACGGGGATTTCCGTACGCGGCTGCCCGACGCCGCGGAAGGGCTGCTCGGGGAGATCGCCACCGTCTTCAACGGGATGGTCAACCAGCTCTCGCTGTTCACGTCCGAGGTGACGAGGGTCGCCCGCGAGGTCGGCACCGAGGGGTCGCTGGGCGGCCAGGCCGAGGTCCCGGGGGTCAGCGGAGCCTGGCTGGACCTTACGGATTCGGTCAATTTCATGGCCGGAAACCTCACTGACCAGGTCCGCAACATCGCCCATGTCGCGACGGCCGTCGCCAAGGGCGACCTCTCCCAGCGCATCACCGTCACCGCGCGCGGGGAGATCCTGGAGCTGAAGACCACCATCAACACGATGGTCGACCAACTGTCCGCGTTCGCCGACGAGGTGACGCGCGTGGCCCGCGAGGTCGGCACCGAGGGCAACCTCGGCGGCCAGGCGACGGTCCGGGGCGTGTCCGGGACGTGGAAGGACCTCACCGACAACGTCAACGTCATGGCGTCCAACCTGACGGGCCAGGTGCGCTCCATCGCGCAGGTCGCCACCGCCGTCGCCCGCGGCGACCTGTCGCAGAAGATCACGGTGGAGGCCAAGGGCGAGGTCGCCGCGCTGGCCGGCGTCATCAACACGATGGTCGACACGCTGTCGGCGTTCGCCGACGAGGTGACGCGCGTGGCCCGCGAGGTCGGCACCGAGGGCCGCCTCGGCGGCCAGGCCAGGGTCCCGAACGTGGCGGGCACCTGGAAGGACCTCACCGACAACGTCAACTCCATGGCCAACAACCTCACCGGCCAGGTCCGCAACATCGCGCTCGTCACGACGGCCGTCGCCAACGGCGACCTGTCGAAGAAGATCGACGTGGACGCCCGCGGGGAGATCCTGGAGCTGAAGACCACCATCAACACCATGGTCGACCAGCTCTCCTCCTTCGCCGCCGAGGTCACGCGCGTGGCGCGCGAGGTCGGCAGCGAGGGCAGACTCGGCGGCCAGGCCGAGGTCGAGGGCGTCTCCGGCACCTGGAAGCGGCTCACCGAGAACGTCAACGAGCTCGCCGGGAACCTCACCCGCCAGGTGCGGGCGATCGCCGCCGTCACCAGCGCCGTCGCCGAGGGCGACCTCACGCGTTCCATCACCGTGGACGCGCCGGGCGAGGTCGGGGACCTCAAGGACAACATCAACTCCATGGTGGGCTCACTGCGGGAGACCACCCGCGCCAACCAGGAGCAGGACTGGCTCAAGTCCAACCTGGCGCGCATCTCCGGACTGATGCAGGGCCACCGCGACCTCGCGGCCGTCGCCGAACTGGTCATGGACGAACTGACCCCGCTGGTCGCCGCCCAGTACGGCGCCTTCTACCTGGCCGAGGACACCCCCCAGGGCACGATGCTCTCCCTCGTCGGCTCGTACGGACGCTCCCCGTCCGACGGGGTGGCCGTCCGCTTCGCGCTCGGCGACTCGCTCGTCGGCCAGGCGGCCCGCAGCCGCCGGACCATCGCCACCGACCAGGTCCCCGCCGACTACATCGTCTCCTCCGGGCTCGGGCACACCACGCCGGGCAGCCTGATGATCCTGCCGATCGTCGTCGACGACCAGGTCCTCGGGGTGATCGAACTCGCCTCGTTCTCCGCCTTCACCCCCGTCCACCGAGACTTCCTCAGCCAGTTGATGGAGACCATCGGCGTCAACGTCAACACCATCGTCGCCAACGCCCGCACCGACGAACTCCTCGAGGAGTCCCAGCGCCTGACCGCCGAACTCCAGGCCCGCTCCGCCGAACTCCAGGACCAGCAGGAGGAACTGCAGCGCTCGAACGCGGAGCTGGAGGAGAAGGCCGCCCTGCTGGCGAGCCAGAACAGGGACATCGAGGCCAAGAACCTGCAGATCGAACAGGCCCGGCAGGAGCTCGAGGACCGCGCCCAGCAGCTGTCACTCGCCTCCAAGTACAAGTCCGAGTTCCTGGCGAACATGAGCCACGAGCTGCGCACCCCGCTCAACAGCCTGCTCATCCTCGCCCAGCTCCTGGCCCAGAACCCCACCCGCAACCTCACCCCGAAGCAGGTCGAGTACGCGGGCATCATCCACTCCGCCGGATCCGACCTGCTCCAGCTGATCAACGACATCCTCGACCTCTCCAAGGTCGAGGCCGGCAAGATGGACATCCACCTCGAAAAGGTCCACCTGCCGCACCTGCTCGACTACGTCGAAGCCACCTTCCGGCCGATGACCACGCAGAAGAGCCTCGACTTCACCGTCACCACCGCCCCCGACACACCCGCCGACCTGCTCACCGACGACGCCAGGCTGCGCCAGATCCTGCGCAACCTGCTGTCCAACGCCGTCAAGTTCACCGAGCGCGGCAGGGTCGAACTGCGCATCGAACGAGCCTCCGACGCGGAGATCCCCACCGGACTGGTCCGGCGCGGCGGCATGATGGCCTTCCGCGTGCGCGACACCGGCATCGGCATCCCCGAACAGCAGCTGGAATCCGTGTTCGGCGCCTTCCAGCAGGCCGACGGCACCACGAGCCGCAAGTACGGGGGCACCGGGCTCGGCCTCTCCATCACCCGCGAGATCGCCCAGCTGCTGGGCGGCGCCGTGGCGGCCGAGAGCACCCCCGGCCAGGGCAGCACCTTCACCCTGTACCTTCCGGTCACCCACACGGACGTCGAGGGAAGCCCGGCGGCCCTTCCCGCCGCCCCGGCGCCCGCGCCCCGCGGCCCCGTCCACGAGCTTCCCGCCCCGCGGCACGGGGGCGACGCCGCGAGCACGCCCGCACGCCAGCGCCAGGGCCGCCGCCTCCTCGTCATCGAGGAACGCCCGAGCGGCCTGCTCTCCCTCGTCGCGGAGAGCGCCGAGCGCGACCTCGTCCCGCGCCACGGCGGGAACGCCGAGCAGCCGGGCATCCAGGTCGTCGGCGCCACCAGCTCGCGCGAAGCCGCCGCGGCACTGGCGTCCGAGCCGTTCCACTGCGTCGTCCTCGAACTCGGCATGCCCGACGGCGAAGCCCTGCGCTTCCTCGACGCGCTGGACGGCGACCCGGCGCTCAGCTCCCTGCCGGTCCTCGCCCACAACAACCCCCGTCTGGACAACGGTCAGGAACAGGCCCTGCGGGAGCGGGCCGCTTCCCGCCGCCTGGAACTGCTGACCAGCCTGGACGAGCTCCGCGAGCGCATCGTCCTGCACCTGTCCACCGAGCGGCCCGGCGAGCTGCCGCCGCTCGTCAACGGGACGGCGGAAGCCGAGCCCGCCCACCAGCTCCCCGACGGGGAGCTGGTGGGACGCACCGTCCTCGTCGTCGACGACGACGCGCGCAACCTGTTCGCCCTCAGCGGCATCCTCGAACTCCACGGCATGCGGGTCCTCCACGCCGAGAACGGCCGCAAGGGCATCGAGACGCTCACCCGCAACCCCGGCGTCGACCTCATCCTGATGGACGTGATGATGCCCGAGCTTGACGGATACGCCGCGACCGCGGAGATCCGCCGCATGCCCGCCCACGCCGGCCTGCCCATCATCGCCGTCACCGCCAAGGCCATGCCCGGCGACCGGGAGAAGAGCCTCGCGGCCGGGGCCAGCGACTACGTGACCAAGCCCGTGGACGCCGACGACCTCATCGGCCGCGTCCGGTACTGGCTGACGGCGCCGGGCCGCCAGGACGAGGGAGCGGCAGTACGGTGATCCCTTCCGAGACCTCCCAGACCTCCCAGTCCCCCGCGGAGCGAGCGGCCGCGGCGCCGGCCGGGGACCGGCCGCCGCCATCCCTGCCCAGGCAGACCGCCACGCCCCTGGGGCGGCTCGTCGCCACGGTCGAGCGGCTGCGCCGAGAGGTGCGCGAGGCACACGCGGCCGCCGACGGCCGGGCGCTGGTCGAACTGGCCAAGGGAATCCTGATGGGGCGCCTGAACTGCACCCCCGCCGCCGCGGCCCACCAGCTCGACGAGCTGTGCCGCGAGGCCGGGCTCTCCCCCCTCGAACTCGCCGCGGACATCGTCAACCAGGCGGCCCGCGACCATGTCACCGAGGTCGCGGCCGAGTTCGTGGAACGGACCGCGACCGCCGGGCCGGCCCCGCGCACCTCCGACGTGGCGGTACGCCTGCGCACCGCCGAGAGCGGCGTCCTCGCCTCCGCCGACACCCAGGCCGTGGCGGAATCACTGCTGGCCAACGCGCTGACCCCGCTGGGGGCGGTCGCCGTGGCGGTGTGGGCCGCGGCCCCCGACGGCTCGCTGACCCTCGCGGGCCACGCCGGATTCCCCGCCGAGGAGGCCTCCCGCTGGCGTCACGTGCCGCCGGGAGTCGCGACCGTGCCCCGCCTCGCCCTGCGCGAACGCGCCACCGTCACCCTCGCCGACCTGCGGGGCGAGGGCATCCCCTCGATCGGGCGCCCGCAGTGGCCCGACGGCGGACGGATGGCCGTCCCGGCCGGCACCGGCGGACGCGTGCACGGCGTACTCGAAGTCTGCTGGCCCGAACCCCTGCCGCCGCAGCCGCCGCAGATCCAGCGTCAGGTCGAGGCGCTGGCCGAGCTGTGCGCCCACACCCTGGACACGGCGGTCGCGCCCGACGCCGCGGCGCCGCAGGGTTTGCTCCCCGACGTCTCGGAGCTGATCGCCCTCGCCGAGGGGCTGTACGATCCCACCATCATCCTGACCCCGGTACTCGATTCGGACGGCCGCCTGGCCGACTTCCGCATCCGCCACGTGAACACCCGCTTCGTCGACCCCGTGGGCCGTCCGCGCGGCGACGTCAACGGCGCACTGCTGCTGGAGGCCTACCCGATGGCCGCGGGCGAGAACGGCCTCTTCGAGAGCATCGAGCGGGTGCACGCCACCGGCGAACCGTTCCGGGCCGAGCGCGTGAGCCTGACGGCACTCGTCGACCAGATCCCGCTGACCTCGGTCGCGGACATCAGCGTCAGCCGGCACGGCGCCGCGGTCCTGCTGATCTGGCGCATCGAGGACGAGACCGCCCGGCTGGCGAACCTGCTCCAGCACGCCCAGCGCCTGGGCCGCATCGGCGGCTTCGAGGAGAACTTCGGCACCGGGGAGATCAGCTGGAACTCCGAGCTCTACGCCCTCCACGGACTGCCGAGCACCGCCTCACCCGTACCGCTGCGGAACCTGCCCGACTACGCCCACCCGGACGACGCCGCGGCCCTCGGCCGGTTCCTGCGCGCCGTCATACGCTACCGCCGTCCCGCCTCCGTCAACCTGCGCCTGCGACGCTCCGACGGCATCCTCCGCCACATCCGGGTCGTCGCCGAGCCCGTCCTCGACTCGGCCCAGCGGCTGCACGCCGTCCGCGGCGCCTACCAGGACATCTCCGCGCAGCACTGGACCGAGGTGGCCCTCGCCGCCACCCGCGACCAGCTGGCCCTCACGGAAGCGGAATCCGCCGAACGCAACCGGCTCGCCCTCCAGCTCCAGCACGCCATCATGCCCCCGCACCACCACATCGAGGCACCGGGGCTGAGGGTCGCCGTACGCTACCGGCCCGCGGAGACCGAGTCGCTGGTCGGCGGGGACTGGTACGACACGCTCGTCCTGCCCTCGGGCCTCATCATGCTGTCGGTGGGCGACGTCGCGGGCCACGGCATCGAGGCGGCCACCGGGATGGTCGTGCTGCGCAACGCCCTGCGCGGCCTCGCCGTGACCGGAGCCGGCCCCGCCCAGCTGATGTCCTGGCTCAACACGGTCACCCACCACCTGACCAAGCAGGTCACCGCCACCGCCGTCTGCGGCCTCTACGATCCGCGGACCCGCGTCATGCGCTGGGCGCGCGCCGGACACCTGCCGCCGGTACTGGTCAGGAAGGGCGAGGCAAGCGCCCTCCCCCTCATCGACGGGCTGCTGCTGGGCGCGCTGCCCGACGTCACCTACGCCGAGCAGGAGGTCCGGCTCGAACCGCAGGACACCCTGCTGCTGTTCACGGACGGCCTGGTCGAGCGCCGGGACGCCTCCGTGCAGGACTCCCTGGCCCATCTGCTGGGGACGGTCGCCTCGGGGGCCGACGACCTGGACGGCCGCCTCGACGGCCTGCTCACCGAGAGCTGGTCCGACACCGACGACGACACCTGTGTGATCGGCGTACAGGTCGACTGACGGGTGCCGGGATCTCAGGCGGTGTCGGACCGCGCGGAGAGCGGGGCGGCGATCCGCTCCAGCGAGCGCCCCTCGGCCGCCACCGCGAAGAAGGCGGCGACCACTCCCGCGGCGACCATCAACGCCGCCCCGACGCAGAACGCCACGACGGTGTCGGCGCGGACGCCGCTGGAGGTGAGGTCGGCGAAGACCAGCGGCCCGGAGATGCCGCCGGCCGCGGTGCCGATCGCGTAGAAGAACGCGATCGCCATCGCCCGCGTCTCCATCGGGAAGATCTCGCTCACGGTCAGGTACGCCGAACTCGCCCCCGCCGAGGCGAAGAAGAGCACCGCGCACCAGCACGCCGTCATCGTCAGCGCGGTGAGCCGGCCCGCGCCGAACAGCCACGCCGTGGCGAACAGCAGCAGCCCCGACAGCACGTACGTGCCCGCGATCATCGGGCGGCGGCCCACGGTGTCGAAGAACCGGCCGAGGACGAGCGGCCCGAGGAAGTTGCCGAAGGCGATGACGGCGAAGTAGTAGCCGGTGACGCCGCTGGAGACGTCGAAGAAGCGGATCAGGATGGTGCCGAAGCCGAAGGTGATGGCGTTGTAGAGGAACGCCTGTCCGACGAACAGCGACAGGCCGAGGGCGGCGCGCCGAGGGTAGGACCGGAAGACGGTCCGGGCGATCAGTCCGAACCCGATGCTCCGGTGCGGGGTGACGGTGATCGCCTCGTCCGGCTCGGGCAGCGGTACCCCCTTCTCGGCCTCCACCTGCCGTTCGACCTCGCCGACCAGTTCCTCGGCCTCCCGGTCCCTGCCGTGGATGAACATCCAGCGGGGGCTCTCGGGCACGTGGCGCCGGACGAGCAGGATCACCAGCCCCAGGACCACGCCGAGCGCGAAGGTGAGCCGCCAGCCCAGCCAGGCGGGGAACACGTCCGTGTCCAGCGCGACCACGGACAGCAGTGCGCCCGCGACGGCGCCGAGCCAGAAGCTGCCGTTGATGATCAGATCGACCCGGCCCCGGTACTTGCTCGGGATCAGCTCGTCGATCGCGGAGTTGATGGCTGCGTACTCGCCGCCGATGCCGAATCCGGTGAGGAAGCGGAAGAGGAAGAACCACCAGGGGGAGAAGGAAAGGGCGGTGAGGGCGGTCGCGGCGAGGTAGAGGGCGAGGGTGACCAGGAAGAGCTTCTTGCGGCCGAAGAGATCGGTGAGCCGCCCGAACACCAGCGCTCCCGAACACGCCCCGGCCACGTAGAGCGCGGCGGCGACGCCGGTGACCTGGGCGTCGGTGACGGACAGGCCGCTGCCGTCCTCGGAGAGGCGTCCGGCGATGTTGCCGACGATGGTGACCTCGAGGCCGTCGAGGATCCACACGGTGCCCAGCCCGACCACGATCATCCAGTGCCACCGTGACCAGGGCAGGCGGTCCAGCCGTGCCGGCACCCGCGTGGTGACCGTCCCCGTATCCCGACTTCCGACGCGACCCCCGAGCTCAGTCATGCACGCGCTGTTGCCCGCCGCCGCGCACCCCAAACGCGCACGGGGGCCGAACGGGTGGGCTCAGCCGAGGAACGACAGCCGTACGGTCCGGCGGGGGTTGTCCCGGTTGGTGTCCACCAGGACGACCGACTGCCAGGTCCCCAGCGCCAGTTCGCCGCCGACGACCGGCAGGGTGGCGTGCGGCGGTACGAGCGCCGGGAGCACGTGGTCGCGGCCGTGGCCGGGGGAGCCGTGCCGGTGCCGCCAGCGGTCGTCGGCGGGCAGCAGCGTCCGCAGGGCTTCCAGCAGGTCGTCGTCGCTGCCCGCACCCGTCTCGATGACGGCGAGCCCGGCCGTGGCGTGCGGGGTGAACACGTTGAGGAGCCCGTCGCGCCCCCGGGCGACGTCGCGCAGGAAGCCGGAGCAGGCCGCGGTCAGATCGTGGACGGTCTCCGCGGAGCCGGTGGTGACGTCGATCGTCCGCGTGGTGAAGGTGTCTGTCATCCCTCCATCCTCCTCGGTCAGGACCCGGGTACCCGGCGGGGGTCTTCGCCGGGCCGCGACCCGAGCCGGGGCGGGACGTTCCGGTGGAATACGCCGACTTCACCGCGGGGGAGGGCGCCGAGTGGCTCGCGCGGGAGGAGCGCCGCGCTCCCGCCGAAGCCGCCGGCGTCGCCCCGGCCGGCACCGGATCCCACCGCCTCGCCGCCGGCCCGCCCGAGGGTCCCTTCGCCGGCCCCGACGGTCGTGCCGGGGAGACCGCCCGAGTGCGGCGGCCCGGCCGCCGGCCGCCGGCCGTGGCCGGCCGACAGGAACTCGCGGAACACGCGGGAGGAACGCGGGTTCTTCCCGCACTGCCACACGCCGTGCGGGCAGTAGTCGCTGATGCTGTGGTAGAGCGGCTTCTGCTGGGCGATCCACGTCAGCATCCGCCGCATGTAGTCGGGGTTGTCGCCGTTGCGGAACAACCCCCACTCGGGGTACGAGATCTGCTTGCCGTGCTCCCTCGCGAAGTCGACCTGGTGCTGGAGGCCGTACGGCTGGGTGATCTGCTCGTGGAAGGTGTTCCCGGGAGGCTGGTCGTAGGAGTCCATGCCGATGATGTCGACCACGTCGTCCCCGGGATAGCACTCGGTCCAGCCGATCGCGTCGCTGCCCCGGTTGGGGGCGAAGTCGAAGCGGAACCGCTGCCCCTCGACCGAGCGCATGGCGCTCACGATGTTCCGCCAGTACTGCTTCCAGGCGTCGGGCTCGGGGCGGCACCGGTGGGTGTAGTTGAACCCGTTCATCTCCCAGCCGAGCACGATCACGGTGTCCCGCAGCCCGAGCGAGACCAGGCGCTCGGCCAGCCGTCTGAAGTGGTGGTCGTACGCGCCCTCCGCGCCGGAGCGGAGCAACTCGGCGATCCGGTCGTCGGGGACCCCGGCCTCGTTCTGGTCCAGCATGGGCACGTTCAGGACGAACAGCCGGTCGGACCTCTGCTTGCGCCACCGTGCCCAGGCGTCGAGGGAATTGGGCAGGCCCTCGATGTTCGCCCAGGTGTCGCCGGGCAGGTAGGTGTGCCCGGCGCGCAGGTCGGTTCCGCCGAGCCAGCGCGAGAGCCCCCGCATCCTGTCGACGCCGGGAGAGCCGTAGTGGAGGTAAGCGCCCACCGCGATCCCCTTCCCGGCGCCGCCCCTGGGGCCCTGGTGCGGGGCGGGGGCGGGGGCGCCCCCGGTGGCGAGCAGCACGACGGCGGCCGTGCTGACGCAGGCGCCGGCCATCCAGCGGCGTCTACGGGACATGGCGTCTCCACAAGGTCTGCGAACGATGTGCTTGCCAGTGACGTTATGCGTGCCACCCCGCTACGGCCTGCCGGGTGTCCCGATCCTGGACCATTAGCGGTAGCGGGCCGCCACCGGTTGGCCCGGCAGGGTGACGGCGGCCGCGCCCGCCTGTCACTGCCCGACGGCGGCCCGGGAGCCGGCGGCGGCCGCCCGGCCTCAGACCATGAGCAGCAGCCGCGTCTGCGGTACCAGCTTCCGGTTGACACTGGTGCTCTGCACGAAGATCGTGAAGTCGTCGTTGTGGTCGGGCTTGACGCGGACTTCCGCGTCGGGCAGGCCGAGCAGGGCACGGGCCTCCGGTCCCGTGTAGACCCGGTCCGTCTTCTTCTCCAGTACCGCTATCTGCTTTCGCGCCTGCACCTTTTCCGACTTGCTCAGCTGGTAGAAAGCGCAACCGGTGCGGTACGTGTGTCCGTTCTCGACCACCCATTCGCGGATCGCCGCGTCACGGGCCACGGGAATCAGCTGGTACTGCGACGGATCCACCGGGGTGAGGCCGGCCGCCTCGATCGCCTTCTTGTTCACGGCTTCGCCGCCCGTCGAGAACACCGCGCGCGATCCCCGGATTCCCTTGGTGCGGCCCACCATGAATTTCTCGGTGGCCTCCTGGATCACCTGTCCGGCGTCCTCCAGGCCCTGGGTGCTCGTGGCGTCCCAGATGGCGATGTTGTCCTTCGGGAAGCCGCACTGCATGGCCTCGCGCTTGCCCATCTGGTCCGGCACCAGGACGGCCAGCGTCCAGTTGTCGTCCTGCGTCTCGATCATCTTGCCCACGGCCTCGACCAGCTGACGCGGGTCGCGACCGGGGGCACCCGGGCAGCGGTGGCTGGCGTTCTCCTGGCCGTCGGTCAGTACGAACGTCAGGAAGCTGTGGTCGCCGTAGAGTTGGGCGGTCTGCGCCAGCTCCCGCTGCGACTGCAGGGTGGCGGCCAGCAGGGCGGTCATTCCACCGGTACGGTACATCTGCTTCAGGGACGGCATGCGCAGCACGTCCTTGTCGTAGATGACGCACTCGACCCGGTTCGAGAACACGTACACCGTGACGCGGGTTTCCTGGTCCAGTTCCTTCGAACGGCGGGCCAGATACGCGATCTGCTGGTCCGCGACGTCGACGACTTTCTGACTCAGGTGTGACATGGACGAACTGGCATCCAGCACAAGAGCAACGTGATTGATGTAATTCTGGATTCCGGTCATGACCGCTCCCCCTCTTTCCGACTTGATGCTCCGATCCTCGCACCCGCCACTGACAATCGGTCTTCGGTGAGCGGTGCGGCAGCGTCAGTGACGGCCGTCGAGGAGCGCGCAGGCGAAGTCCTCCTGGACCGTGCGGAGCAGGGCGAGCAGGCCGGGCTTGTTGCCCTCGCTGGTCTGGGTGTTGACGGAGAACGTGAGGGAACGCGTGCCGTCGGGGGTGGTGGCGGCGAGCTGGGTGTAGCCGGGGAAGTTGCCGGTGTGGCCGTGGAGCACGCCGCAGCGGGTCGTGTACTGGAAGATCGCGAGTCCGGCGGCGTTGGTGCCGGGGCCGGCCGGCACGGAGGAGCCGCCGGGACGGAAGGCGAGCTGCTCCTTGCGGGTCTTCTCCGACAGCAGCGCGGGGCCGCCGTGCGCGCGGATGAAGGCGCCCAGTTCCCTGGGGGTGGAGACGATGCCGCCGGAGGCCCAGACCCCCGAGGTGCCGATGGCTTCGCTGACGTCCTCGGGCGCGGCGGGCGGGGTGACGTCGTAGCCGTGCAGGAACGGGCGCGGAAGGCGGTGGCCCAGGGGCAGGCTGGTCCGGCGCAGCCCGAGCGGGCGGTACACGAGCTCCTCGAGGAGCTCCTCGTAGCGGCGCCCGGTGGCGGCTTCGGCCATGAGGGCGACGGCGATGTTGTCGGAGTTGGAGTACTCGTACAGGCTGCCCGGGCGGAAGAGCAGCGGCTCGTCCGCGACGAAGCCGAGGAGCGCGCGCGGGTCGAAGACGTGGCGGGGGTCGGCCCGGAGGATCCTCAGGAACTCGGGGTCGGCCGAGAAGTCGGGCAGACCGCTGGTGTGCTGGAGGAGCTGGCGCAGGGTCACCGGGTGCCAGTCGGCGGGCTGGGCGGGCAGCCGTTCGCCGATGGTGTCGTCGAGGGAGAGCAGCCCCTGGTCGACGAGCCGGAGCGCGACGGCCCCGCTGTACGCCTTCGCGATGCTGGCGACGCGCATGTGGTCGTCGAGGTGCGGCGGACGTCCGGTGGCGAGGTCCCCGACACCGGCGGTGTACACCCTGGTCCGGTCGCCCCGGGTGAGTACGGCGATCACCCCGGGCGGGCCGTCGTCCCGGGCGACGAGCCGTTCGAGCTGCCGCTGGAGGCGCTCGTCGCCGTACGGGCCGCCGCCGGCGGGCCCGGGGCCCGAACCGGCCGCCTGCGCGGGCGGGAGGAGCGCCCCGAGCGCGGCGGCGGTGAGGGCGGCGGCCGACAGTCCGGCGCGGAGCCGGCGAACGGAGGCGCGGGTGGGCACGTATGTCTCCCGGGGTCGGTGGGACTTCGGAAGACAGGGCCTAACACCCCGGGCGCGCGCCCCGGGCCCGCGACGCGCGCGGCCGGGGCCGTCCGGCGGACACGGAGACCCCCGTGCGGGGCGCGTGCGGACCGGCCGGAACGATGCGCCGGCGGGCGGGACCCGCGGGGACGCGGGCACCGCTCGACCCCGTCCGGAGCACGTCCAGAGCACGTCCGGAGCACGCCTAGAGCACGGCGATGCCCAGGGGGCGGGCGCCGGCCGGAAGGCGTCGGGTGGTGCCGTCGGAGAGGTCGACGACGCTCAGCCCGTTCCAGTACCCCTCCCGGGTGTGACCACCGGTGACGTACGCCGTCCGGCCGTCCCGGGACACCGCGACGTCCTCGTGCGGGCCGGCCAGTGGGTACACGCGCTCGTCCCCGCCGGGTGACCTGACGGTGAGCGAGGGGCCCTCGCCCTCCTCCACGGCGCCGGTGCCGACCACGAGGAGCCGGCCGTCGGCGGTGAGGGCGGTGCCGTGCTGGTGGGTGTCGGCCGTCATCGGCTCCACCGTGACCGCGCCGCTCCGGGGGTCCACCACGGCCAGCCGCTCCCCCTCGAACGGCAGCAGCAGCCGGCCGTCGCCGGGGCGGACGGCCGCGTAGTGCGGCTTCAGCCAGGAGCCCAGGCCGCCCTCGGTGCCGTACGGGGCGACCTCGATGCGGCGCGGCGCGAGGGTGCCGGCCGCGACCACCGTGACGTCGAAGGAGTCGTGGCCGGTCACGTACACCTCGCCGCCGTCACGGGCGACGTCCACGTCGAAGGGGCGGCGGCCCACCGGCACGGTGGCGGTGACCTCGCGCGCCGAAGTGTCGATCACCTCGAGGACGCCCCGGCCGCCGGGCACGTTGACCCCGACGTAGGCGCGCGAGCCGTCCGGCGAGAGGGCGATGCCCATGCCGCCTCCCCGGTACTCGCCGGTGCCGGCGGGGCCCGTGCCCGTGGTGTACGGGATCCGGGCCACCCGGGTGCGGGTGCGGGTGTCGACCAGGGCCACGCCCTCGGCGGTGGCCACCCAGGCGGTGCCGTCCGGGCCGACGGCCAGTCCGTACGGGGCGGTGCCGACGGTGACGGAACCGACCGGGCCGCGCTCCGGATCGACGAAGGTGACGGTGTCGGCACCGGAGTCGGCGACGAGCAGGGTCCCCTCGGGGGTGGGGCGGCCGGCGGGCAGCGGGGTTCCGCTCGGCGCGGGCGCCGCGGCGGCCCCGCCCGCGCCGCCCTCGGCGCCGGCCGTGGTGCACGCGCCCAGCAGTGCGAGGAGGGCCGGCACGACGACGAGCACCGACCGGATCCGGGCCCGGCGGCTCATCGCGCGCTCCGGCCGGGCCGGCCGTCGGCGCCGGACCCGTCCTGTGCCGCGCCCAGGAGCCGGGCCAGCCCGTCGAAGCCGCGCCGCACCGCGTGCTCGTACGCGGTCACCCCCTGGGAGTCGGCGAGCCACGGGTCCGCTCCGGCGGCGAGCAGCAGCCGGACGACCTCCTCGTGGCGGAAGTCGCCGTCGCCGAGGATGACGGCCTCCAGCAGAGCGGTCCAGCCCAGCCGGTTGACGTGGTCGACGTCGATGTCCGTCTCCGCCAGGACGGCCCGTACGTATCCGGCGTGCCCCCGTTCGGCGGCCGGGATGAGGGAGATCCCGCCGAACCGGTTGAGCTGCGTCAGATCGGGCCCCGCCGGGAGCAGGACCCGCATCATGCGGACGCTGCCGGTGACCCCGGTGACCAGCCAGGGGCTGTCCGCGCGGGAGTCGGGGGCGTCGGGGTCGGCTCCGGCGGCCACCAGGACCTCGGCCGCGTGGACGTGGTCGCCGAGCACCGCGAGCAGCAGCGGTGTGCGCAGGTCCTCGTCCCGGGCCTCCGGAGCGGCGCCGGCGGAGAGCGCGGCGCGCACGGCGTCGGCGTCACCGGCCTTGGCGGCCTCGAGCAGTAGTCGGTCGTGCGGGTTCATGCCTCCATCGTGGGCCCGGCCGCCCCGGCGGCCGGTCGCCCCGCCGTCTCTCCCCGGCCACCCGCCCGGCCGACCCGCCCGTCATCCGATCGGCTGATCCGTCCCGTCCCGCCATCGGCTGCACGCGGGACCCCGCGCCCCCCGGGCGGGCCCGGCGCCCCGCGCACGGCAGGTCCCCATAACCACTGGTGCTGGACGGCAGAAGAACCGTCTATTGGCCATACGGACCGGCCCGGAGCAGGCTTGGCCCCATGCGGAGCAAGACGGAACACAAGGACCGGCAGGCGGGCGTCAAGGCCGCCATAGCCGCGGAACGCCGCGAACTGGCGGACCTGTTCGACGGCCTGCGGGCTGCCGAGTGGGACGCGCCCAGCCTGTGCGAGGGATGGACGGTCCGCGAGGTCGTCGCGCACATGTCGATGGGCTTCAGGCTCTCCCTGACCGCGACCCTGGGCGAACTGGTCAAGGCCCGGGGGAACCTCCACCGCATGACCGACCGCGTCGCCCGCCGCGACGCCGCCGCCCACTCGGCCACGGAGCTCAGTGCCTTCCTCCGGGACAACGCCCACCACCCCTGGACGCCGCCGGTCGGCGGGTTCCGTGCAGCTCTCGGGCACGACGTGGTCCACGGGCTGGACGTCACGGCCGCCCTCGGGCACGCCCGGCGGGTCCCCGAGGACCGGCTGCGCATCCTGCTCGACGACATCAAGCCCAGCGGCCTGAAGTTCTTCGGCGTCGACCTCAGGGGAGTGCGGCTGAGCGCCGAGGACACGGACTGGTCGTACGGGGCGGGCGCCCCGGTGTACGGGGCCGCCCAGGACCTCCTCCTGCTCGCCTTCGGCCGCAGCCTGCCGCCGGGGCGGCTGCGCGGTGAAGCGGCCGGCCGTTTCACCGGCCGCTGAAGCCCGTGTGAGTCCCGCGCGCGGCCGGGCGGCTCACGGCGTCGGGTCCGGTTCCCGCCACGCCGCCATCTGCTCGCGGAACTTCGGGCACCTGACGATGTCCTCCTCGCCGCACTGGACGGCGTGCGTCAGGAGTTGGTGGGCGTGGTCGAGATCGACCATGCGCTGCTCGATCTCCGTGATCTTGGCGCGGATCATCGCCTGCCTGCGCGGCTGCTCACGCTGGAACTCCCTGATCTCCGCCAGTGTCAGCCCGGCCTGCTGGCACTTGCGGAGCACCGTGATCCGCTCGGCCGCCTCCGGTGGGTAGCGCCGCTGGCCGCTCTGGCGTTCCGGAGGGGGGAGCAAACCGTGCCGCTCCCAGTACCGGATCGCCGAAGCGGGCACTCCGGTGATCTCGGCGAGTTGGCCGATCGTCATGCGCACGCCGGTCCCTCCTGGCTCCCGTTGGTCCCTCACCCGAGGCATTTGACTTGAACCTTAGTTCAAGTTGAAGAGTGGTCCCCACGTGGACGGCGGCCGACGAGCGGCCGCCGCCGGCAGACTCCGGGAGAGACGTATGACTGGAACACGTGGAGCGCAAGAGCGGGCCCACGCCCTGGTGCAGGCCGCCGAGGGGCTGTTCGCGGCGGGGGTGATGTCCCACTCCGGGCACGCCAACCTCAGCGCGCGGCTCGACGGCGAACGCCTCCTGCTGACCCCGGGGTTCGTCCGCGGGGTGCGGCCCGAAGACCTGGCGACCGTCGGTTTCGACGGAAAGGTCCTCGAGGGCGAACTGCAGTCCGTCAGCGCCGAGATCGTCGCCATGCACAGCGTCGTCTACGAGGCGCGCCCCCACGTGGGCGCCGTCATCCACACGCACTCGCCCGCGGCGACCGCCTTCGCGGTGGCGAACCGGCCGTTGCCCTGCCGCACCGAGCCGATGCTGCGCTTCGGTCAGGCGGAGGAGGTGCCGGTGGTCCCGTGGGGGCCCCGGGGCTCGGACGTATCGGTGCGCGGCATCGCCGACGTCCTGGAGCGGCGCCCCACCACGGCCGCCGTCCTGCTGGCCAACCACGGACTGCTGGTGTTCGGACCCGACGCCCTGACCACCGCCCACCTGCTGGTGGCGATCGAGGAGAGCGCCGAGGCGGAGATCGCGGCAGCGGCGATCGGCGGGGCCGTGGACTTTCCCCCGGGCGCCCAGGAGGCCGTACGGGCCGCCATCGCGAAGAGGGCGTCATGACGAACGACACGCCGGCCTCCCGTACGGAGGCGGTACGGGACCGCTACCGCTCCACACTGGGAGCCGTCCCGGAGGGAGTGCGGGAACGTCTGCGCCTGGCCGGGGACTTCGGCCGGCTTCCCACCGAGGAGGCCATCGCGGCGCTGCGGCACATCGTGCTGACGGACAGCCCCCTGGGAGGCCGGGTGCAGCAGCTCGTCCACTTCGGCCAGCTGCTGGCCCTCGGCCGGGCACACCCCGCCCGGATCCACGCCCGGGGCGCGCTCCACGCCGGGGCGGGCATCGCCGACCTCATCGGGGTCGCCGAGACCGCGCTCATCACGGCGGGCGTGCCGGCGTACGCACTGGGCACCGAGATCATCGCCGAACTCGCCCCGGACGAAGGGGGCCCCGGAGGCGCACGGCACGACGGCCCGAACGGCGCGGCGCGGTTCTGAGGACGTGGGCGGGCAGTGCGCTGCCGCGCTCGCCGCCTCCGGTCCCGGTCCGGCGGTGGCTGACGGGGAGCCCGCAGGCCCGCTCGGAGCGGCCTGCGGGCTCCCCCCGGACCGCCGGCATGAGCGGGGCGGGCGCGGGTATCCGCGGGCGGGCCGGGCAGCACCCACTCACGGAAAGGCGTACCTGCCATGACCCAGGACGACCCCACGCCGTCGGGCGAGCCGCGCGAGCCGACTCCCGCGGAACGTGCCGCCCGCGACCGAGTACGGCGGCGCGCCGAGGGCATGACGCACCACCGGGCCGCCGAGGCCCTGCACGCCGCCAGGAAGGCGGCGGGCGACCTCGCGGCGGCAGACGGGGCGACGCGCGCCGAGGTGGCGGAATGGCAGCGGATCACCGACTCGCTCTTCGACCACGGAGGCCCCTACACGACGGAAGCCGACGCCTACGTACAGGGTGAACTCACCGCCCGCCGCGAAACCCGCTAGCGGGAACGGTCGCCCGGGGCGACCGCCGTGCCGTCGGGTGACCCACGTCACACCCGCCTCCTGTCAGGAATCGCGGCGCCGTCTCGTCCAAGGGGCACGCGAAACGAGACAGGAGCACGCCATGAAGCACCGCATCGTCGTACTGGGCGCCGGATACGCCGGCGCCTTCGCCGCCGGGGACCTGGCCCGTCGGCTCTCTTCCGCCGACACCGAGATCACCGTCGTCAACGCCGAGCCCGACTTCGTCGAGCGGATGCGCCTGCACCAGCTCGCGGCCGGCCAGGACCTCGCGTTCCGCAAGCTCACCGACGTCTTCGCGGGCACCGGGGTACGGCTGCGCCTGGCGCGCGTCACCGGCGTCGACCCGGAGCGCGGGACCGTCGCCGTGACCGGCGAGGAGGGCGACGGCGAACTCGCCTACGACACCTTGCTGTACGCGCTCGGCAGCGCCGCGGCCCACCACGGGGTCCCGGGTGTCGCCGAGCACGCCTTCGACGTGACCGGCCGCTCCTCGGCGCTGCGCCTGCGCGAGCGCCTGGCCGGCCTGGGCGCAGGCGGCACCGTGCTGGTCGTCGGGGAGGGGCTGACCGGCATCGAGACCGCCACCGAGCTCGCCGAGTCCCGGCCCGACCTCTCGGTCGCGCTCGCCGCCCGCGGCGAGCCGGGCGCGTGGCTCTCCCCGAAGGCCCGCCGCCACCTGCGCCGGGCCTTCGACCGGCTCGGCGTCACCGTCCACGAGCACACCCGCGTCGAAGCCGTCGAGCAGGGACGGGCGATCGCCGCCGACGGTACGTCCCTCCCGGCGGACGTGACGGTGTGGTCGGCGGGGTTCGCCGTACACCCCGTAGCGGCCGCGAGCGGCCTGGAGGTCGCCGGCACCGGCCAGATCGTCGTCGACGCCGCCATGCGCTCGGTCTCGCACCCGGACGTCTACGCCGCCGGCGACTGCGCCTACGCGATCGGCGCGAACGGCCGCCCGCTGCCGATGTCCTGCGCCTCGGCCGGCCTGACCACCATGCGGGCCACAGCCGCGATCATCGCCCGCCTGACGGGCGGTGAAATCCCTGCCACCGCAATGAAGTACCACGGCAACCACATCAGCCTCGGGCGGCGGGACGCCATCTTCCAGATGGTGGACGCGGACGCCCGGTCCACGTCCCGGTACCTGGGCGGCCGGACCGCCGCGATGCTCAAGTCGGGCGTGCTCAAGGGGGCCGCGTGGGGCATCGACCACCCGACCTTCGGCATGCCGAAGCGCCGGCGCCGGCTTGCCGCCGCACCCGACGGGACCGGCGCGTGGGCCGCCGCATAGGCTGCACCGCATGGACCACGCAGCCGTCAACCGGTTCGAGGCCGGCCGGGGCCGGCTGGCCTCGCTCGCGTACCGCCTGCTCGGCTCGGCGGCCGACGCGGAGGACGCCGTGCAGGACGCGTTCCTGCGCTGGCAGGCCGCGGACCGGGACCGCATCGAGGTGCCCGAGGCGTGGCTGACCAAGGTCGTCACCCGTCTCTGCCTCGACCGGCTCCGCTCGGCGCAGGCGCGCCACGAGCGGGCCGCCGGGGACTGGCTGCCCGAGCCGCTCCTCGAGGGCGACCCGATGCTCGGCCCCGCCGACACCTTCGAGCAGCGCGAATCGGTGTCCTTGGCCGTACTGACCCTCATGGAGCGCCTGTCGCCGGCCGAGCGGGCGGCCTACGTCCTGCGCGAGGCCTTCTGCTACCCGCACGCCGAGATCGCCGGGATCCTCGACATCACCGAGTCAGCGAGCCAGCAGTACGTCCACCGGGCCCGGCGCCGGGTCGCCCACGAGCGCCGCGCCGGCGACGAGGCGGACCCCGCGACCGCGCGCCGGATCGTCGAGGAGTTCCTCGCCGCCGCCACCTCGGGGCGCACCGAACGCCTGGTGGAACTGCTCACCGCCGACGTGACCGTCGTCTCGGACGGTGCCGGCCTGGCCAGGAGGCTGCTGCGGTTCACGACGCGCGAGCGCGTGGCCTCGTACGTACGGGCCGGATTCAGGCCCACCGCGGCGAAGCGGCGGCTGGCGGGCGGCCCCGTCGCCTTCCACATCGCGGTGCTCAACGGCTCCCCGGCCGTCCTCGCCGTGGTGGGCGACCGGGTCGCGGGGATCGTGGCGTTCGAACTCAGCGACGGCAGGGTGGCGTTCCTGCGCGGCATCGCTGCCCCGGACCGGCTCGCCCGCCTCGAGGGGGTCTGGCGGCGGCGCGGGCCCGACGTGCCGGTCATCAGCGGATGGTGACCCGCGCCGGCCGGTGGCGTGCGGGTCCGGCCGGGCCGCCGCCCGTGCTTCCCGTCGCTACCGCTTCTGCCAGAGGGTGAGCCGGGTGGTGTAGTCGGGCAGGTTGCCCTGGCCGCTGGTGATGCCGGTGACCTCCAGCATGGCCAGCTTCTTGTCGCTCGTGACCGTGCACATCAGGGTTCCGACGGGGAGGGCGGTGGGCAGGTCCTTCGCCCGGATCTCGGTGGGCAGGACCTCGCTCTGGGCGCCCCGCAGGCACTCCTGCGGCGTCTTTCCGGTGCTCTTGCCCATCGGGGTGTAGAACTCCCACTTGCCGCCCGCGATCTCACTGAGCATGATCTCCCGGCCGGGGGTGTCCTGTACGACCTGGGGGACGTCGAGGTCGGCCCTGACGATGTTGGCCCCGCCCGGCGAGCGCAGGGTGAGGGGACGGTCCCGGAAGACGGCGGTGTACCCGGCGTCGTCGGAGGGGGAGGCGGAGGCGGAGCCGGTGGGCGTCGGACCCGGGTCCGTGACGGGGGCCGGCCGGTCCGACCGCTTCCCGTCGGCCCCCTCCCGCATGCCGTCCGAGGTGCTTCCGGAGCGGGCCACCGTCCAGGTCAGGACCACCGCCAGGGCGACGGCCACGGCGGCGCCGGCGGCGAGGACACCGGTCGGCGTACGCCGTGTCGCGGCGGGTTCCTCCGGCGCGTGCGACGGCCGCGGGGGCGGTGGTGCCGCGGTCGGGGCGGCGGCGAAGGCGGGGCCGTGCGGCGGACGGGACGGCGGGTCGGTGACCGTTGATTCGGTGACCGTCGGTTCGGGTGCCGGCGCCAGTGCCGCGGCACGCCTGCGGGCGGTCAGCTCTTCAGCCAGCGGGCCCGGCAGCCAGTCGGCGAAGCCGCTCAGGGAGCGGCCAGAGGCCTCCTCGCACAGCCCGGCCAGTTCCTCCGGGCCGATGCGGGCCGCCGGGGCGGGGGAGAGGCAGCGTCCGAGCAGGGTGCGGAGCGCTTCGTCGTAGAGGTCGAGGCGGGGCGGGCGCACGGCCGTGTTGGCGATCTGCGCGGCGAGGGTGAGGGCGCCGCCGTCACCGTAGGGGTGGCGGCCGGTGGCGGCGACGGCGGCGATCAGCCCGAGGGCGAAGACGTCGGCGGCCGGTCCGGCCGGCCGGCCCAGCGCCTGCTCCGGGGACATGAACTGCGGGGTGCCGACGACGCCGCCGGACGCGGTGAGTTGGAGGGCGTCCGCGGCGCGGGCGATGCCGAAGTCGATGACGTACGGTCCCTGGTCGCTCAGCAGGACGTTGCTGGGCTTGAGGTCGCGGTGCACGACGCCGGCGGTGTGGATCGCGGTCAGGGCCCGCGCGGTGCAGCCGACGAGCTGGAGAACGGCCGGCAGCGGCAGCGGGCCGTACGTGGCGAGGGCCTCCCGCAGGGACAGCCCGGGAACGAACGCCGTGGCCAGCCAGGGCTGTTCGCCCGTGACGTCGTGATCGAGGAGCGGGACGACGTGGTAGCCCTGGACCCGGGAGGCCGCCCGGACCTCCTGCTCGAAGCGGCGGCGGAAGCCGGTGTCGCCGCCGTACTCGCGCCGGATCGCCTTCAGTGCGACGGGCTGCCCGCCGCGGGTGCGGGAGAGGTAGACGGTCCCCATGCCGCCTTCGCCGATGCGGCCGAGCAGCCGGTATCCCGCGATCTCCTGCGGGTCCCCGGCGTGCAGCCGTCCCTCTGCCCCGTTCGCCGCCATGCCGGACCGGCCTCCCTATTCCATGATCGTCTGAGGTGTCAGCGTAGCGGACCGCGATCGCGCCGCGGCCGACCCGGGCGGCCGGGGTGATGCGTCAACCGGCGTCCGCCGAGCCGGAGTTGCCTTCGCGGACCGCCTCCTCCCCGCGGCGACGGCGGCCCGTTCGCCACCGTGGTGCCCAGCGCCACCGGAGCGGGCCGTCCGCCGTTCCCGACGGGGATCGCGGCCGTCTGTTCGAGTGGCACGCGCCGCCGCAGTAGGGCCGTTGCGGCCCCGCATGTGCCCGGAATCAGCCCCACCGCTTCCCTTCGCCGGCGTGCGCCCTCCGGCGTCGGAGCCGTACCCGCCGAGCGTGTCGCGGGTACGGCGGCCCGTGGTGCCGATCAGCCGGCACCGCACTTCGGCCACGCACCCCCCATGCCCCGGACGCGGACGTTCCTACTCCGTGATTGCCGGGCAACCGCTTGGTGCCCGTGATCACCACCCGAGGAGAGCCCCCGATGACCAAGGTCCTCGTCCTGCACAGCGTCAGCCTCGTCGGGTCGGCGCTCGCCGCTCTGCTGAGATCGGAGGGCGGCTTCGACGTCACCTCCGCCGGCTGGCGTTCCGCGGCGCGGCAGGCGGAGTCCTTACGCCCGGACGTGACTGTCGTCGACCTCGACTGTCCCGGCGCCTCCGCCACCCTGGGGGCCCAAGGCGGGACCGCCCGCCCGCTCGCCGAGGCGCCCGCGCCCCTGCTGGTGCTCGCCACGTCCGGAACGCCCGGCTCGCTCCAGCGCGGGGTCCGGGCCGCGGCGCGCGGGTACGTGGACAAGGACGGATCACCGGGCCGGCTGGTCCGGGCCATCCGCACGGTCGCCGCGGGGGAGCGGTTCGTCGACGCCTCCCTGGCCACCGCCCTCCTGGACGCCGGCCCCGCGCCGCTGAGCCCGCGCGAACTGAGCGTGCTGGCCCGGGCGGCGGAGGGCGACTCCATCGCGGAGATCGCGCAGGCCCTGCACCTCGCCAGCGGGACCGTACGCAACTACATGGCCGCCGTCACCCGCAAGACGGGAGCCCGCAACCGGGTGGACGCCATCCGGATCTCCCGGCAGGCCGGCTGGGTCTGAGGGCCCGAATTCCCCTCCGTGGCCGCCCGCCCCCTGCTCATGCCCGCGCGTTCCACACCCCCACCAGCTCCCGGTACAGGGGTGACCTGGCCGGGAGGTCCGCATGCGTGCCGCAGACCGCACGGGTCCCGTCCAGTACCAGGACCCGGTCGGCCCGCGCCGCGGACGAGATGCGGTGGGCCACGACGACGAGGGTGCCGGGGCGTTCGGCGAGCGCCCGCTCCGCGCGTTCCTCCGCCCGCGGATCGAGATGGCACGTGGCCTCGTCCAGCAGCAGCAGCGGTGCGGGGGAGAGGTAGGCGGCCGCGAGGGCCAGCTGCTGCCGCTCCCCCTGGGAGAGCCGGGCCGGGTCCACCGGTGCGTCCGGGCCGCCCAGCCGGTCCACGAGGCCGTCCACGCCGAGGGCGGCCACCGCCCGCTCCAGCCGTGCCCCGGACACCGGCCCGGGGCACAGGTGGGTCAGGTTCTCGCGGACGGAGCCCGTGAAGACGTACGCCTGCTGCGGCAACAGGGTCCGCCGGGGATCGGGACCCCGGGCGGGCCCGCGGCCGGCCGGGGCGCCCGCCAGCAGTACGGTGCCCCGGCCGGGCACGAGGAGCCCGGCCAGCAGCGCGGTGAGCGTGGACTTGCCGATGCCGCTGGGCCCGACCACGGCGAGGTGCTCCCCCTCGCGCACGGCCAGGTCGAGGCCGTCGATCACCGGCTGGGCGTGCGGACCGTACGCGAAGCGCACCTGACGCAGCTCTGCCGCGAGGGACGCGGCCCCCGACGCGCCCGCCGGTCCCGGCCCGGGCGCCGACGGCCGCGGCCCGGGGTCCCCGGGCTCCGCGGGACCCGCCGGCTCCGGGACCGGCGCCGTGTCCGCACCCGGGGGACAGAAGCGCTCCAGTACCACCAGCAGCCTGGTGCCGGCGGAGCCGAGGGCGCCCATGAGGGCGTCCAGCGCGGGCAGCAGCGACTGGACCAGGTAGGTGAGCGCGGCGGCCAGGGCGCCCGCGCTCAGCCCGTGCGCGAGCAGCCAGGGTGCGCCCAGGAGCAGCGCGACGACGGGCAGCCGGCCCGCCACCCCGAGCATCACCGTGCGCAGAGCGGCCCACCGCGCCAGTAGCCGGGTCAGCAGCTCCTGTTCGGCGATCAGGCACTCCAGGCGGCCCCCGGCCTCGGCCCCTCCTCCGCAGGCCACCACGTCCCGCAGGCCCGCGGCGAGCTCGCCGGCCCGCCCCGCCAGGGCCTCGTCGGTGTCGAGGGCCCGGCGCTGCACCCCTGCCATGGGGCGCAGCGTGAGCAGGAAGCCGGCCGTCCCCAGGAGCAGGGGCGGCAGCACGAACAGGAGCAGGACCGGCGCCAGTGCGGCCATCCCGGCCAGGGCGCCGAGGGCGGTGAAGACGAAGGAGCGGGCGACGAGGACCAGACCCGCGAAGGAGTCACGTGCCATCTCGGTCTGCTGGGTGAGCCGCGAGACGGCCCCGGAGCGCTCGGCCCGCGCCGGGTCGGCGACCGCGCGTTCCAGGCCCTGGCGCACGGCCCGGCGGACCAGGCCGTCGCGCAGCGGTTCGACGAGGTCCGCGAGCCCCCCGAACACGCCCCGCAGGGCGAGTCCGCCGAGGAGGGCCCCGGCCCCGGCCACGGCGAGCCAGCCCGTCCCGGTGCCGGGCCGCCCGGCGAGGAAGCCGTCGTCGAGGGCGCGGGCCACCGCGTAACCGCCGAGGAAGGTGTGGGCGGATTCCAGCAGGGACCACAGGGCGAGGGCGCCGAGCGTCCGGGCCCGCCCGCGCAGGAAGCGGCGCCCCTCCGCGGCGACCCGCCGCCAGGCGCCCTGCCCGCTCACCGGACCGCCCCGCGGCGGGCTGCCTTCTCGCTCGCCCGGCCGGCGGGGGCGGATTCCCCGCCGGTGCCGAACACCGAGCGGTAGGCGGGGTCCCGCCACAGCTCCGCGTGCGTCCCGGTCGCCCGGACCCGGCCTTCCTCCAGCCATACGACCAGGTCGGCCCGGGCCGCCGTCGAGACGCGGTGGGTGATGACGAGGCGGGTGGCCGTCCGCACCTCGTTGACCAGCGCGTGCTCCACCGCGCGGGCGGTGACGGAGTCCAGGCTGGAGGTGGCGTCGTCCAGGACGAGCAGCCGGCCGGCGTGGCAGAACGCCCTTGCGAGGCCGAGGCGTTGCAGCTCGCCGCCGGACATCGGGGCGTCGGCGAGCGGTGTGCGGTAGCCCTCGGGCAGCCGCCGCACGAACGGCTCGGCGCCGGCCGCCCGGGCCGCGGCGCGCACGGCACCGGGCCCGGGCCGCGGCGGCGCTCCGAAGGCGATGGCCGCGCCGACGCTCTCCCCGAACAGTGCCGGCCGGTCGAAGGCGTGGCCGACCTCCCGGCGCAGCGCTCCGGCGGTGAGTTCCTCCAGCGGGGTGCCGTCCAGCAGTACCTGCCCCGCGTCACAGGCGGTGAGACGTCCGGCGACAGCCGCCAGCAGGGTCTTGCCGGAGCCGGTGCGTCCCACGACCGCGGTGGTGGTGCCGCCCGGGATCCGCAGGTCGACGTCGTGCAGGACGACCGTGCCCGCACGCTCGACGCGGACCCCGCGCAGCTCCAGGGTGCCGGGGCCGTCGGCGGCGTGCTCGCGCTCCCCCTCGGCGAGCCGCGGCAGGCCGAGGAGGGCCGCGGTCCGGCGGGCGGCGGCCCTGCCCCGCACCACCGCGGCCAGTCGGCCGGTGACGGCTCCGGCGCCGGCCGCGAGCCCCGCGTACCGTACGGCGGCGAGCAGGCCGCCGACGCCGAGCGCCCCCGCCGCGAGGCGGATGCCGCCCACGCCGAGCACGACGTACAGCAGGAGCGGCATCAGGGCGCTGGTACGGGCGACGGTCGCGCCGTAGATCCGCCACGTCCGCCGCCCCTCACGGCCCAGTTCGGGCAGCTGGGCGAGGATCCGCGCGGCTTCCCGTTCCCCGGTGCCGGCGGCGGCGATGGTGCGCGCGCCGGCCAGGGCCTCGGCGAGCCGCCCCGCCATGGCGAGCTGTACCCGCTGGTACCGGCTGACGCTGGCTCCCGAGGCGCGGGTGAATGCCCTCAACAGCAGGACCAGCAGGGGCACTCCGGCCAGGAAGGCGACGCCGGTCCAGACGTCGACGAGGAACAGGGCGACGAGCCCGCCGAGCGGGGGCAGCACGGCCGTCACGGCGGTGGCGACGGCCGCGGGAACGGTCGCGGCGGCGGTGGCGTGCGCCGTGAGCCGGGCCGCCGTTTCGCCGGGTGCGTGCTGGGCCGCGTGGTGCGGCGCGGTGCGGAGCAGGGCGGCGAGTCCCCGCCGGCGCAGCCAGGCGGCGGAGCGGGCGTCGACGCCGCCGGCGAGCCATGCCGTCGCCGCGTCGAGGAGGACCTCGGCCGCGGTCAGCGCCGCGCAGTACAGGGCCCACCGGGTGCCGGAGGGGTCGCCGCGCAGGAGCAGGTCGAGGCAGTGGCCGAGGACGGCGGGTTCGGCGAGGGCGGCGCAGGCGGCGGCGAGCGAGCAGCCGAACACGGCGGCGGTGCGGCCGGCGCTGTGCCGTGCGGCCGCCTTCAGCGCCCGGTCGGCCGTGCGGTCGGCCGCCGCCTCACCGGGGTCGTCGGTCGGGGTCATGGGCGGCGGCTCCTCGAATGCCCGCGGGCCCGGGACGGGGCCGCCCGGGGATGAGGTGCGGGCCCGGGCGAGGTTCCGCCCGGGCCCGGAAAGCGTCCCGATCAGTTACAGGTGGTGACGCTCAGGCTGCTGTCGCCGCACAGGAGGAGGCTGGCGCGGCTGCCGCCCCCGGTGAGGTGCGCGGCCTCGGTGTTCTCTTCCTTGGGGGTCTCCATCGACTGCAGATCGAGAAGGGTCATGGCTGATTCCTTTCCTTCGCTGGGATGTTCTGACCGGTCACGGCCCCCCGGTGGGGGACCGGCTCTGGGGCCGCCGCGGTACGCGGCGGCGGGAGGAACGGCAGGTGCGCCCGCCCGCCCGTGGCGGCGCTGCCCAGGGCGAGCAGCGCGCCGGCGGTGCCGGTGGACAGGTCCATGGACAGGCGCATCAACTGCTCGCCGGGGAAGGCGAGTCGTCCCTGGTACGGCAGCGCGTGGCGGGCCAGCGCCTCGATCTGCCGGGCGATGTCCCGGGCGCGGGTCCCGGGGCCGGGCGTGGTGGTCCGGGACAGGTGCAGGATCATTCCGGCGGCGCCCCGGAAGAGGCCGGGCTGGGCGTAGAAGGTCGCCTGGGCCGCCTGGACGATCTGGGTCCGCGCCTCCTCGAAGCGCTCGTCGGGTGCGTGTTCCAGCCAGTCGTCGAGCACCATGCCGATGCCGACGCTGCCCGCGCCCAGGTACGGCATGGTGCGCCAGCCCTCGTCCACCTGGAGGGTCCCGAAGGCGCTGGTCACGCAGTGGTCCAGGTCCCGGTGGAGGAATCGTGCCGCACGCAGGAGCAGTTCCGGGTCCCCGGTGCGCTCGTAGAGGCGCAGGTGGAGCAGGGCGATCCCGCTGTGCCCGTAGAGCAGCCCCGTCCGCTTCAGCCCGGGTGCCGCCTCGAAGGCCAGGTCGGCGCAGCGCAGGGCGGCGCTGTGCAGCGCACCCTCGCCGGTGGCCGTGCCGAGGGAGTCCAGGGCGAGCCCGATTCCGGCGAGTCCGCCGTGCAGGTCGGGGCCCGTGGACGGCCACGGCTCGTCCAGGAGGCGCCCCGCGAGGGCGAGGGCGCGGTCCCGGTGGCCGAGCCGGTGGTGGGTCCAGGCCAGGCCGGCGAGGCCGTCGTAGAAACCCAGCGGGGTGCCGGAGGGTGGCTCCTTCGTACGGGCGAGCAGCCATTCCTCCGCTTCGGGCCAGGGCTCGGCGCCCGTTTCGGCGAGCGCGTACAGGACCCCCGCGGCGCCGTGTCCGAAGGTCGCGCCGCCGGTGGCGGTCGTGAACTGGGCCGGGTCGCCGGGGAAGAGCCTGTCCTCCCGGTCGGGCGTGGCGGTGGCGTGCAGGGCCGCCGTCATGGAGGCGCGGGCGGCCGGCCAGTCACCCGGCTCGGCCGGGAGGTACGGACGGCCCGGGGCGGGTGTCCGTCCGCCGGCAGCGTCGGACCCGGAGGACCCGGACTCGGGTCCTCCGGATCCGGCGAGGATCTCGCGCACCGCCTCGTCGAGGAAGGACCGGGGCACGGGGAACTGCGCCGCGGCGATGTCCGCGAGGTGCGCCGCCTTCGCCCGGTCCATGACGAGCAGGCTCGTCAGCGGCAGGAACAGGGCGAGGCGCAGACAGGCCAGCGCGTAGCGGTCGACGGAGAAGCCGCGCCGGTCCGGCGGCGCCACGAAGGCCGGGTTGGCGACCGTCTGGCGCAGGCCCTCGTCGACGTGGGCGGCGGCCTCGAAGTCGAGCAGGGCGACGGACGGTTCGCCCGTGACGGGGTCCTCGGCGACCATGATGTTGAAGAGGTGGAGGTCGTTGAAGACGATGCCGCGGGAGTGGACGGCGTCGACGGCCTCCGTCACCCGCGCGTGGATCTTCAGCGCCCACTCGGTGTAGGCGGCGAGCTCCGCGGGCGCGGGATCGGCCTCGATCAGGGGGTGGCGGCGTGCGAAGTAGGTGTTGAGGGGCTTCCCGTCGAGGTACTGGAGCGCCAGGAAGTGGTGGTCCCCGACGGTGAAGGTGCCGCGGACGGCCGGGACGCAGTCCAGCCCGTCCAGTCGCTCCAGGGCCCGGCGCTCCCGGTGCAGCCGGGTGACGGCGTCCGCTTCGTCGGCGGCGAGACCGGCGAAGGGACGGCCCTCCTTGAGGACGACCGGCTCGCCGGTGCGGGTGTCGCGGCCCGCGTAGACACCGCCGCCGTTGGAGAAGTGCAGGGCCCGTTCGACGGCGTAGGGGATGCCCTCGAGGGTGACGGCCGAGCGCCGGTCCAGGTGGGGCCGCAGGAAGCCGGGCAGTTCGACCCAGGCGGGCGGCTGGAAGACCGGGCCGCGGGCGTCCGGTACCAGGCGTCCGTCGGGCGTCTCGATGGCCGGGACCAGCTCGCCGTCGCCGTCGTAGCAGTGCCGCAGGGTGAAACTGCCGTAACGCAGGTGGACCGGGCCCTCGTTCCAGCGCAGGTCGCTGAGGATGTAGGGGCCGGGCTCGCCGGCCAGGAGGGCGTCCAGGTCCTCGGCGGTGCGCCGGCAGGCGTCCGCGTCGGCCGGGTAGACGGTCAGGAACTTGCCGCTCGCCGCGCGGTCGGCGTACTTGGCGTTGCGCAGGTGCAGCAGGTACCGGCTCGGCACGAACTTGAAGGCGGTCCGCCGCTCCACGCAGTAGGCGTACACCTTGCCCAGGACGGCCTCCGCGTTGTCGAGGCCGGCCGAGACGTGGATCTTCCAGCCCTGGGAGGGCAGCCGGAGCCCGACGGGACGCAGGGCGAGCCAGTCACCGCTGCGGTGCGAGGTCCACCCCTCCGGTACGGGGGCGAGGGCCGGCGGGAAGCTCTCGCCGCCCCGCCGGTACGGGGCGTCGTAGAACCAGCGGTCGGCGTCGCAGAAGGCCGCGTGCCCCTTGTTCACACCTGCTCCCTCGGTCGGTGACGTGAGCAAAGGTGGCACGCCGCCAGGACCCGGCGACAGTCGCGTTTGTCACCAGCCCGACGTGCGGTACGCATGCGTCACTTGGCGCCCACCGTCCTGCGGCCCGCCCGGCCACCGCCTCGATCCGGTCACCCTGGACGGCCCTGCGGCGAGCCGGTCGCGGCCGTCACCAGCAGGGGGTCGCCGCGCGGAACGCACCCGGAGGGCAGGGCTCCGCGCCCTCGCGCGGGGCGGAGCCGCGGCCACCAGGCGGAAGCGCCCGAACCCCGCCTCCCCTCCGATTTTCGAACGATCTGTCCGTAAGTCGATCGTCGATGTGCGTCGGCCCTTCGTACCTGAGAGGGTCAACTTCAGTCAGGCGCTGCATGAAAGCCGTAGTGCTACCTTCAACCTTCGAATCGAAAGCGAGTGTTGTCGTGCGTCACCGCTTAACAGCCGTCTCCGCCGCCGCTCTCCTCTGCCTCGCCGGCGCCACGGGCGTGGCGGAGGCCCAGCCCGCGAGCCCGTACGCCCCCTCCGCCATGGTCCTCACCATCACCCAGGGGGACGACGCCGCCACGGGCACCGTCCTGCGGGCGACCGTACTCAGCTGCGCCTACACCGCCGAGGGCACGCACCCCGCGCCCAGGGCCGCGTGCGACGCCCTCAACGCCACCGGCGGCCGGCTCGACCGCCTGCTGTCCGCCCCGGATCCGGGCCGCGCGTGCCGGAGGAACTACGACCCCGTCACCGTCACGGCGGACGGGGTCTGGCACGGCGGCCGCCTCGCGTGGAAGCACACCTTCCCCAACGCGTGCGTGATGTCCGCGACCCTGAACGGCAACGCCCTCTACGCGTTCTGACGCGACCGCGCCGATGCGGCCTTCACCCGGACGGACGGGTGTGGTCCGGCCCGCGGCGGGTACACGCGCGTCGCGCACCCGCCGTCCGGTGCCCGTCCCCGTGGAGGCCTTCTGTGACGTCCCGCCTGTCCGCCCTGATCAGCGCCCACCTCACCACCGTCGCCGGCGTGCCGCTGCAACTGCGCCTCACCTACGCCCCGACGGACCCGCTCGCCGTGCGCGCGGTCATCCTGCACGCCGGTACGCGGCTGGCGTGCTGGCACTTCGAGCGGCAGATGCTCGCGGACGGCCTCCGCCGGCCGGTGGGGGAGGGAGACGTGCTCTTCCGGCCCGTGGGCGGCGCCGACGGGCGAGCGCTCCGCATCGAACTGCGCGGAGCCTCCCCGGCCGGCCAGGACCGGGCGGTGCTCCTCGCGGACGCCGACGCCGTGGCCGCCTTCCTGCGCCGGACGTACGCGGTGGTGGCGGCCGAGGAGGAGAGCGCCCACCTCGACGGGCTGCTGGACGCCCTGCTCAGCCGGTGAGGCGGAGCCTTCCAGGGGCCGCTCCCCGGGGGTGACGCTCCCTCAGGTGGCTGCCAGCCGTTCCAGCGCGGCGGCGACGGGCGCGATGCCGTCCTCCTCCGCCAGCCGGCCGGCGATGCGCCGGGCGCGGTCGCGGTAGGAGGGGTCGGTCACGGCCTTCCGGACCGCGGAGCCGAGGGTGGCGGCGTCGAGGCGGCGCAACGGCACCACCCCGGGGGCGGTGCCCAGCCGCACGAGCCGGGACGCCCAGAAGGAGGCGTCGAACTGGACCGGGACGGGCACGCACGGCACCCCGGCGCGCAGGGCCGCGCCGGTGGTGCCGGCTCCGGCGTGGTGGACGACGGCGGCCATCCGGGGGAAGAGCAGGGAGTGCGGCACGTCCCCGATGGTGATCATGTCGTCCCCGGCGGCGGACAGTCCGGCCCAGCCGTGCTGGATCACGCCCCGCAGACCGGCCGCGCGCAGGGCGGAGACGACGAGGGCGCTCAGACGCCGCGGGTCGGGTGCGGTGGCGCTTCCGAGGCCGACGTAGACCGGGGCGGGGCCGGAGGCGAGGAAGTCCTCCAGTTCCGGCGGGAGCCGGCGGTCGGCGTCGTGGGGCCACCAGTAGCCGCAGACGTCGAGGCCCGGCCGCCAGTCGCGGGGGCGCGGAACCACCAGCTCGCTGAAGCCGTGCAACACGGGCCAGCCCTGACGTTCACGGGCGCGGCGGGCGCCGGTCAGGCGGACCGGGGGCAGGCCGTGTTCCGTGGCCAGGGTCCGCGCGGCCCGGGTGTAGACGTGGTCCACGCCCGCCGTGACGGCGTGCCCGCCGATCCGGTTGCCCAGCGGTCCCAGGGAACGCGTGCCGAGCATCGGGGGAGGGAAGTGGCGGGTGCCGTGCAGCGGCTGCAGGAAGAGTCCCATGCTGGGCCGGGAGCAGCCCTCGGCGATGGCACAGGCGAGCGGCGCGACCGACCCCGCGGCCAGTACCACGTCCGCGTCACGCGC
Source organism: Streptomyces sp. NPDC029122 (assembly GCF_055569445.1). Classification (NCBI taxonomy): domain Bacteria; kingdom Bacillati; phylum Actinomycetota; class Actinomycetes; order Kitasatosporales; family Streptomycetaceae; genus Streptomyces; species Streptomyces sp. NPDC029122. The sequence continues at coordinate 62,890 of NZ_JBVHWK010000033.1, forward strand.
CGCGCGCACCAGCGGCAGCGTCATCTCCGGGGCGATGCTCCTCGCCAGTGCGATCGCACGCAGCAGTTTCGCCGCCCCGGTCCGGCTGCGGTGCAGCCCCCGGCCGCGCGGCGAGTGCAACTCGGCCCTGGGGTCCCCCGGAAGGGGCCGGAAGCGCACCCCCGACCCGGCCAGCAGCGGCTCGAACCCGCCGTGGGTCACCAGGGTGACCTCGTGCCCTGCCCTGACCAGGCCCGCACCCAGGCCCGTGTACGGTGCGACGTCCCCGCGGGACCCCGCCGTCATGATGGCGATCCTCATGTCCGCCAGTGTGGCGGCATTCCCCGCCCGTGCAGCCCGGAACGGCCCGGGCGGCACGGGAAATACCCCGAAACGACCACGGGCCGGAGCGGGTTGGGCTTCCTACTGCCTCTTGAAGGAGCGGATCTGATAGGTCCCCATCAGATTCCCTCCGTTGCCGGCCGATGTGGAACCCACGCGTGCGTTGTAATTGGTCTGGGTGTAGTACTGGACCCGGTTGTTCTTTCCGTTCCAGACGGACCGGACGTTGATTCCGCGCTGTATGAAGCCGCAGTTGTCCGCCGTGTTCGCCCTCTGGGCGTCGGGCCACTCGCAGCGTTCCCCGCCGCCGTTCCAGTCGCTGTAGATGCAGAAATTGCCCGAATTGCAGGCGTATGCGGCGGGCTGGCTCTCGGTGGCCGCGGCCACGGGTGCCGCGGCGAGGGCGAGGGTGAGGGAGAGGCCGACGGCGGCTGACGAAATCATTCGGCGCATGACAGAAGTTCCCCTTTTGCGCATCGCGACCGGGGTGCTGCCCCGGAGAAAGGACGGGGGCGAACGGAGATGACCCGGAAACGATTACCGCGCCGTCCGGGCCCGTTTCGTCAAGCATGGGTGCCCGGTCCGGAGCCGGGCGAGCCGTTTTCGCGTCAGCCGGTGGCGGGATATCGGAATGCGCGGCCTCTGCCTCTGCGCGCCGTGGCTGCGACCTGTCCGGGGGACACGCCGGGTCCCGCGCGCGATCGGCGGTGACGGCCGGCGGGGGCGGCCGGTGCGGGCGGCCGGTGCGGGCGGTCGCCGGGGTGGAGCAAGTAGCCTCGGGGTTCGAGCCGTTCCAGGAGCGACGAACAGGATCAGTGGTGGCCGTCACCCGCCGTACCTCACTCACCGCCATGGCCGCCCTCGCCGCCGCCCCGCTCCTCGGCTGCGCCAAGGCCGCCAGGGCCGCCGATGCGCCCGGCACGGTGGCGCCCGCCGCCGCCGGGGCTCCGGCAGGCCGCGCCTTCGCGGCCCTGGAGCGGGAGTTCGACGCCCGGCTCGGGGTCTACGCGGTCGACACCGGCGGCGGACGGACCGTCCAGCACCGCCCCGACGAGCGGTTCGCCTACTGCTCGACCCACAAAGCGCTCTCGGCGGCCGCCGTACTCCAGCGGAACTCCCTCGAACAACTCGAGGCCGTCGTCCGCTACGGCCGCGCCGACCTGGTGGCCCACTCACCGGTGACCGAACGGCACGTCGACACCGGCATGTCCCTGCGAGCCCTGTGCGACGCCGCCATCCGCTACAGCGACAACACCGCCGCCAACCTCCTGTTCGACGAGCTCGGCGGACCGGGGGGCCTCCAGTCGGCGCTCGCCGCCCTGGGGGACACCACCACCCGGGCCGACCGCTACGAGACGGACCTCAACGAAGCCGCGCCGGGCGATGTCCGGGACACCAGCACCCCCCGCGCCCTCGCCGCCGACCTGCGCGCCTACGCGCTCGGCGACCTCCTCGACTCCGGGAAGAGGTCCCTGCTGACCGACTGGCTCAAGCGCAACACCACCGGCGGCAAACTCATCCGCGCCGGTGTCCCGGCCACCTGGGAGGTCGGCGACAAGACCGGCGGAGGCGGCTACGGCACCCGTAACGACATCGCCGTCGCCTGGCCCCCCGGGGCCGCCCCCCTCGTCATCGCCGTCCTCTCCAGCCGCGGCACCCCCGACGCCGCGTACGACGACGCACTCGTCGCACGCGCCGCCGCGACCGTCGTCGCGGCCTTGGCCGGGAGTGGTCCGGGTCACGCGTCGCACGGGTTGTGGGTGGATACGGGGGGTGACTTTCGGGGGGTGGGGCGGTGAGGCGCCCCACAGGAGGCAGATCACATTCGGCCCGGAATAGTAGTCGGGTCGGGGTGGCTGGTGGCCGTGGTGTGTCTGGGTCGGTGGGGTGTGGTGGGGTGGGTCTGCGGGGGGGGGTCTGCGGGGGTGGGTAGTAGGTGGGGGGCGTTGCCAGGGCGGCGGGGGGCTGGCTAACTGGTGTTGTCGCCGAGGCGGCCGGGGCGCTTGGCCCCCCGCCGGTCGGATCCCTCTCCTCCGTGTGAGTGGCTCACGCATGTTTCGGCATGCGGCGACCGTCCTTGTTCCCGTCGGAAGGTTCCTCCGTGTCCAACGCTGTCATCCGCCGCATCGCCGCTTCGAAGAAGGCCCTCGCCGGTACTGTCCTCGCCCTGGGCGTCGCGGGTTCCATGCTCGCCTCCGTTCCGGCGCAGGCCGCTCCGACGGGTGCGAAGGCGATCGCCCAGCAGATGATCAAGGACCCGGTGCAGTTCGCGGCCTTCGACAAGATCATCAGCCATGAGAGCGGCTGGAACCACACCGCGACGAACCCCTCCTCCGGCGCTTACGGCCTGGTGCAGGCGCTGCCCGCGTCGAAGATGTCCTCCGCGGGCTCGGACTGGAAGACCAACCCGGCCACCCAGATCAAGTGGGGCCTGGACTACATGAACGACCGCTACGGCAGCCCGGTCGGCGCCTGGAACTTCTGGCAGGCCAACCACTGGTACTAAGCCACCAGCGCCCCACGGCACAAGAGACGCCCGCCCGGCGACCCCCGGCGGGCGTCTTCGCGTTCCCGTGGGACCGTAGGGCAGGATGCGCACGTGAAGTCCAGGGGGAAACTTGCCGAGTTGGAAGCGGGCATGGCGGAGCTGGCCACGCCGATGCGGGTGTACGCGGTGGCCGGGCGGTTCACCGAGCCGGAATCGGACCTGCCCGAACTGGCCGCCCGCATCCGCGCGTTGCTGACCGCGGTCGCGGCCGACGAGGCCTGGCGGCGTTTCCTGCCCGCGTACGCCCCGCCGTCCGTCCCGGGGGTCTGCGCCGCTCTGGAACCGTTGGAGCCGCCCGAGGCCGCCGCGTTCCTGGCCGAGGTCGCGTCCGTCGACCTGGTATGGCCGTCCCACCGGCACCTGCCCGCCGCTGCCGCCGAGCGCGCGGCGCGCCGAGTGGTGTCCGCGCTCGGGCCGGAGGGCAGCTGGTGGACCAACCACGACGCCGGATGCGGCGCCGTGAACGGGCTCACCCCGCTGTTCGACAGCCTGCTCGCGGGCACGGACGGGGAGCACTTCGCGCTGGCCCTCCAGATCGCCGACGACTGACGCCCCCGCTCGGCCCTCCGGCCGACCGGAGCGCCCGGCGCGGGCCCGCGTGGGGCCGCGATCCCGGGGTATACGCCCGGCACCTTCTGGAAGGAGCAGTGATGCTGGGTATAGCGGCCGCGGTCCTGTTCTTCATCGCGTTCTTGATCAACGCGGCGGAGATCTCGACGAACCACGTTTTCTCATCCGGAAACATCATGATCCTCGGCCTGATGCTGCTGGCCCTCCACGTGGCCGGCATCGGCGGTGCCCGGGGCGCCCGCGTCCGACGCCGCTGATCACGGGAGCAAGGCTCAGGGCGCGGTGAGGAATGCGGCGATGTGTCCTCCCCACGCCGCCACGTCGGCACGGGTACGCGCCACCCGCAGCCGGGAGTCCGGCATGCGGTCGGCCAGGGTTTCGGCCGTGGACCGCGGATGGCCGGGGTCGTCCGCCCAGGCGAGGATCAGGGCCGGATGGCGCAGCGCGGCGATCTCCCCGGGCGCGGGGAGGTCGCTGAGCGCGAGCCCGCGCAGTACGGAGGGCAGCACCCGCTCCGGGGGCGTGGGCGGCCCGTCCGGCACGTCCGCCACGACCGCCGGGCGGAGTCTGCCGCGCCGGGCCGCCCACCAGGCGTCCACCCCTTCCCGTTCGACGGTGTCGGCCGCCCTCCGGTTTTCGCGGGCGTACGCCTCACGGGTCGCCCAGGCCGTGGGCGGGATGAGCAGGACCAGCCGGGAGAATCGGCTGGGTGCACGGACGGCCGCGTGCAGGACGGTGCCGCAGCCCATGGAGGCGCCCATGCCGTCGACGGCCGCCGTGGCCCCGAGGTGGTCGAGGAGGGCCAGCAGATCGTCGGCGAGGGCGGCGTACGTGTAGTCGGTGACCACGGGTTCGCCGCCGGACCTGCCGTGGGCCCGGGCGTCGTAGCGGACCAGGCGCCGCCCCGCGTCCAGGACGGGTCCCCAGTCGAACAGGCCCGTCCTTTCCTCCTGGGCCCGGCTCGTGAAGCCGCCGTGGGCGTACACGGCGAGCGGTCCGTGACCCGCGTCGTCGTACACGAGCTCGGCGCCCCGGTGCCGGAAGCGGCCCTCCGTGACGGGACGCGCGGTCCGGTCGCTCATCGTCCTCCGCCGTTCCCGAGGTCCGGTCCCCGCCCCGTCAGTGGTCGTGGCGCGCCCCCGCCTCCAGCCGGTGCGCCGGGCCCGCGGTGCGGATCTGCTGCGACGGGGGGTGGGTACCGGAGACCGTGAAGGCGACGTTGATGCTGCGGCACATCCGCTGTGTGCGGGCCAGCGTGCTGAGCGCGGCCGGGGTCGGGTCGCCGGTGGGCAGTTCGAGCAGGACCCGGGTCGGACGGTGGGCGGCCACGAGCGCTTCGATCCGCAAGGCTGCCGCCGCCCGGTTGGTGATGTCCAGCTCGCTCTGGATCCTGACCTTGAGCGTGCCGTGGTCGAGAACGTGGTGGATCAGCATCGCGGGCCTCCGGAAGCCGGGGCGGCGCGACGCGGAATCCGCGACGGCCGCCTCCCGCACGGCGCGAACGTACACATGGCATCCACGATCGCACCCGCTCCCGCCGCCGGCCACCGCCGGAGGGAGGATGATGGCTCAGAAGTTGCCGGGCGGCAGCGGAAGGGGCAGCCCGGGCAGGCCGTCGATGCTCCGCGCGATGTGCTCCTTCTTGGCGAAGTACGCGCTCAGCGATGCGTCGTCCTCGCGCGAGAAGCGCTTGCCGTGCAGGTCGCGGTCCTCGTCGTACGACATGAAGGGGACCCCGTATCCGCAGGAGTCACGGACGAGCTCGGCCGTCACCACGATGATCGCGCGCAGCCCGTGCAGGGTCGGGTCGATGTCGGGGAAGTGGGCGAGCAGGTCCTTGAAGCGCGGGTCGTCCCGGAAGACGGGTTCGCCCTTACCGTGCACCCGGACGATGTTGGGCGGCCCCTGGAAGGCGCACCACATGACCGTGATCCGGCCGTTCTCCCGCAGGTGCGCGACGGTCTCGGCGGTGCTGCCGGCGAAGTCGAGGTAGGCGATCCGCTGCTCGTCGAGCACCGCGAAGGAGCCCTTGAGGCCCTTGGGGGAGAGGTTGACCGTACCGTCGGCGACCAGCGGGGCGGTGGCGGTGAAGAAGACCGGCTGCTGCTCTATGAAGGCACGGAGCCGGCCGTCGATGCGTTCGTAAGTCTTTCCCATGTCTAAGGATTATGTAGGGAAACCTTTCGACTGTCTAACGACCCCTTCGCAGCGAGTCGGACGGGGTTCCGGAGCCCGGCAGCGTGCAACGGGCCGCGGTCCAGGCGCCCGACACCTCAACGGGTTCGGAGGGATACATTCCGGCTTCCCGCGCGCACTCCGCGATGTCGGACGCCTCCACGTGCCCGACGAAACGGGCCTGAGCCGTGAGCACCCACACCGCACCGCGGTCCGTCAGGACCCTTCGCAGCTCCTGGAGTTCGCTCGCCAGATCGCCGTCCCCCTCGCGCCACCACAGCAGTACGGCGTCCACGCGGTCCTCGTGATCGTCGGTGACCAGATCGATGCCGGTGCGTTCGGTCACGGAGTCGCGGATGCTGTCGTCGACGTCATGGTCGTAGCCCAGTTCCATGACGACCATGCCGGGCTCGATCCCGAGCCTGCGCGCCGGGCCGGTCGGTGTCGTCATCCCGCACTCCTCCTTCGAGAACGGTCCGCTCGACCGTCGGCATCATGGTCGGGCGGAAGGCAGTCCGCAGCGAAGGCCTTCGCCGAACCCGGCCTGAAACGACCGGTCCCGCGGCGGGCCGGAAACACCGGCCACCGCGCATCCGGACCCCGGGGAGGACGGCTGCGCCACCGGGCCGCGCGTTCGCGCGCCGGACGGGCCGCCGTCCCCCCCGGACCGGTCCCTCAGCCGGAAGCGCGCAGCGCCGCCGTGTGGGCCCTTACCTGATCGGCGGTCAGGTAGGCGTCGGTGTACTCGAACTCCCGCAGGGTCGGCGGCTTGGCGGAGCGGACCCCGATCCGGACGAAGTCGTCGCCGGCCACCGCGTTGAGCAGCCAGTTGGTCAGGACACGCGTCTTGGCGACATTGGTGCGCAGCGCCGACCAGTGGTACCCGCGGGCCACCGCCTGGGCCGGGAGCCCCCGCAGCGGGATGCCCAGCGGCTTCGACACCGCGTCGGTGCCCCCGAGGTCGACGACGAGCCCCAAGTCCTTGTGCCTGTACGGCCGCAGGGGCCGGCCGCGCAGCGTCGCGATCAGGTTGTCCGCGAGCGTGCGGCCCTGGCGCAACGCGTGCTGCGCCGTGGGCGGGCACACCGCCCCTTCCTCCCCCGCGGCCAGGTCGGGCACGGCCGCCGCGTCCCCCAGCGCGAAGACACCGGGCGCACCCGGCACGGTCATCTCCGGGGTGACCAGGAGCCTGCCCCGGACGGTCTCCGCTCCGAGGGTGCCGATCAGCGGGCTCGCGGCGACTCCGGCCGTCCAGATGAGGGTCCTGCTGGGCAGCACCCGGCCGTCGGTGAGCGTGAGCTCGGTGGGGCCCGCCTTGGCGACACTGACACCGAGGGAGACCTGGATGCCGCGCCGGCGCATGATGTCCAGGGCCGTGCGCCCCAGCTGGTCGCCGAGTTCGGGCATCAGCTTCGGGGCGAGGTCCAGGAGGTGCCAGCTGATCTGGCGGGGGTCCAGCCGGGGGTAGCGCTTCACGGCGTGGTGGGTGAGCCGCTGGAGACAGGCGGCCGTCTCCGTGCCGGCGTACCCGCCGCCGACCACGACGAAGCAGAGCCGCGCGGCCCGCTCCGCCTCGTCCTCGCTCGCGTCGGCCAGGTCGAGCTGCGAGATGACGTGGTCGCGCAGGTACGTGGCCTCGGCGAGGGTCTTCATGCCCCGGGCGTGCTCGGTGAGTCCGGGGATGTCGAAGGTGCGGGTGATGCTGCCGGGAGCCAGCACCAGGTAGTCGTACGCGTGTTCCGTCAGCTCGCCGGTGATCGTGCGTACGAGGCAGATCTTCGCCTGCGTGTCGACGCCCACGGCGCCGCCGGGGATGATCCGGGTCCGGTAACGGCTGCTGCGGCGCAACGAGACCGCGATGGACTGCGGGGTCAGCACCCCTGAGGCGACCTGCGGCAGCAGCGGAAGGTACAGCTGGTAGGAGGTGGGGGTCACCAGGGCGATGTCAGCCTCCGCGGGCGAGAGCCTGCGCTCCAGCCGCCGGACGCATTCGACCCCGGCGAATCCGGCTCCCACCACGAGGATCCTCGGTCGTACCACGGTGTCCGTCCTTTCTCGGGCCTGGCAGGGTCCACCCGCGCCTTCCCCGCCGGACGCCGGTCTGCACGCGGAAACGCCCGACAGGCTGAGGAACCGCCCGCCCGCCCGGGGGTTTCGGCCGGGTCCGGACGGAAACACGCGAAGAGGCCGAACGGGCCGAACGGGCCCAAGAGGTACCGACCGTGAGGAGGCATCACCGTGGGGACCATGATCCTGCTGATCGCACCGATGCTGCTGGCACTGCTGCTGCTCAAGGGCGGTGACGGCCGCCGTGCCCGCCACCGCGCCGGCCGCGGCTGACGATCGATCCGTTCGAGTGAGGGTGAGGTGGGACCGTGCCGGTTCGCGCGGTGGGTTGGGCCCGGTCGTTCCCCGTCCACCGGGGGGTGCGTGAAGCCCGTCGGTGGTGTCTGGAGCATCTGAACACCCTGCCGTGGACCGAGGACGCGCCCGACACGGTGCACTCCGTCCTGCTCACGGTGTCCGAGCTCGTCACCAACGCCCATGTGCACGCCCACAGCAGCGCCCAGCTCGTGCTGGCCTGGGACGGCTGCTGCCTGCACGTCAGCGTGGCGGACGACGATCCCGAACTGCCGGCCCCCAGGCCGGCCTCCGCCGGGGCGACCTCCGGCCGGGGGCTGGCCATCATCGACGCCCTCGCCGACCGGTGGGACGCCCACGCCTGCCACGGCGGCAAGACGATCACGGCCTGCTTCCGTCCACCGGAGCGGCCCGCCCCGCACGGGCGGGCGGACGACGACGAGGAACCGTCCCCGGGGTGACGCGCACCGCCACCCGCCCGGGGGAACCGCCCGGCCGGCGGCCGCCCCGTCAGGGGACGGCGTCCTCGGGGGAGGTGTGCCAGTGGGTGACCACCGGCTTGTCGACGGTGATGGCACCGACGGGCAGGGAGACGGGTTCGGGGTCGTCGTCACCGATGGCGACGATGATGCTGTCGAGTTCCTTGCCGTCGTCGCCGGGGGTGCTCTTGGGGTTCACCCCGGCGTAGGCGGTGGCGGCGCCGCTCAGCGTGATCCGCTTCCCGGCGGCCTGCTCCGAGGGGCCCGCCTCGGTGCCGTCGGAGCCGAACGCCACGGTGGGAAGCGCGGCCGGGAGGGTGCACGTGACCCCCGGCTTGGCCTTGGTGGTGATCAGGATGTACCCGCCGGCCCCGGTCTCGGACCTGGTGCTCCAGGAGAGGTCGGCGGCGCCGCAGACCCGCCCGGCCCGCTCGCGTCCGGCGCTCGCGGTGTCGGCACGGGCGGCGGCGCCCGAGTCCTGGAACGCGGTCATCAGCAATGCTCCGCCCACCAGCGCCGCGGGGACGAGGAGGGCCTTGGGACGGCTGCCGGACATGAGATCCCCTTCCAAGGTCGGCGCCGGGGCAGGGCGCCCGCGCGCCCGGATTCCGCGGACCGGCGCCCTGCGGTCATGACCCCCCTACGGGCGCCGGGCACCCCCTGAGGGCCGAACGCCCCTGTTCCCACGCGCCGCGGATGTGCGCGGCGAGACGGTCCTCCAGCAGGAGCGTCGCCGCGCAGCCGAAGGCGACATCGGCCTCCAGACCCGGCTCCTCGGCGAGGAGGCCTCCGATGACCTCGTGCCGTACGACCTGCTCGTGGACGGCGTCGGCCTCCACGTGTTCGGCGTAGAAGTGCTCGGCCGCCGGTCCGGCCCCACAACGGCGCATGGCCTTGGCGAGGCGCCGCGACCCGGGGGAGGAGGTCACCTCCACACACGCGAAGTGCCCGACCAGGGCCCCGCGCAGGGCCCGGTGGAGGCCCAGCAGCGACATCAGGTTGACCGTGGCGAGGAGGGCCGCCGGAGCCCGGTCCAGGTAGTGGCCGTACGAGCTGTCCAGGCCGAGGTCCTCCATCAGGTCGGCGAACAGGCGGGCGTGGATGCGCTCGGGACGGCCCGCGCCGAACTCGTCGTACTCGATGGCGACCATCGCCGCCTTGGCGCGGCCGCTGAGCCGGGGGATCACCCAGGCGTGCGGGTCGGCCTCCTTCAGGTGGTACAGGGAGCGCAGGGCCGCGTACTCGCGCAGCTGCCACAGCTCGCCCTCGGTCTCCAGGTAGTGGCTGAGGCTGCCGCTCAGGTCCACGGGCTCGACGAGGAGCGGCCCGAACGCCTCCGCCACGGTCCTCGGGGCCCCGGCCGTGGACGTCCGCAGGGCGTGGAGGAAACGGTCCTCCAGGGCCCGCCGCAGCCGCAGCAGGTCCGGATCCCATTCGAGGGTGTCGTCCACGCCCGCGAAGCCGCGGTAGTGCAGCTCGTACAGCAGGTAGAGGGAGAGGTGCAGGTCCTCGCCCCACGGGTCGGCCCTCAGGACCGCCGCGGTGGTGTGCGCGGGGGCGCCGCCGCCGCGCAGCGAGTCCACCACGGCACGGGACAGAGGTCCGCGTGCCGCCGCGGGCTCGGGGGGCCGGGCGGCGCCATGGGTCGTGCGGGCGGGGGCGGTCATCCGTCGCTCCTGTCCTCGGGCGCCGCGGTGGCGCGCTCGCGCGGGCGGTGACTGGTGTCGCACCAGGGGTACGTACGGCTGCGGCGGCAGGTGCACACGGCGACCATGAACCGGTCCGAGCGGACGGTCGTCCCGTCGTCCAGGACGATCTCGACCGGCCCCTCCACCATGACCGGACCGCAGCGGTCCACGGACACCCGCCGGGGCTCAGGGGCGCTGGGCACGGATGATCACCAGTTCTTCCTGCTCGGTGCCCTCCTCCGCCAGGCCCTGCTGCTCCAGCCAGAGCCTGCGCGAGCGCAGCACCGGCCCCCACGGCACCGAGGCCCGCTCGGCGACCCGCGCGGACATGCCCTGCCGGTCCAGCAGATCCAGGGTCTGCCGTACCCCGCACATCCCCGAGTGCACCATCAGCAGGACGCCTCCGGGCCGCAGCAGGGCCGGGGCGGCCGCACAGATCCGGTCGATGACGGCCCGGCCGTCCGTCCCCGCGTCCCAGGCCCGCTGGGCCCCGCCGGTGGGGAGACGGGCGTCGGGGCAGGGGACGTAGGGCGGATTGGCCAGGACCAGGTCGAAGCGGCGTCCCCGGGTGCGGGCGGCGAAGTCGCCGTGCAGGACGCGCAGCCGCAGGCGCTGGCGCCAGCCGTTCAGCCGGGCGGCCAGTACCGCGGGCCAGGCCACGTCGACGGCGGTGACCTCGGCGCCCCTGGCCGCCGCGCGCAGGGCGAGGGCGCCGGTGCCCGTGCCGATCTCGACGACCTCCGCGCCCGGGCGCAGCGGCTCCCGGGCGAGGGCGCCGGCCAGCAGCAGGGTGTCGGCCTGGGGTCGGTACACGCCGGGCAGCGCGATCAGGCGGGGCAAGGGGTCGGTGTACGTCAATGCGGTGCTCGGCACGGGTACCTCCTGGGGGCCGGACCCCGTCGGCGAGGACGGAGCCGCGGCCGGGAGCGGGCGAGGGGTCATGGGCGCTGCGGGGTGTCGTGGCCGGCCCCGGGGCCGTCGGGCTCCCGCCAGGAGTCCTGTCGGGCGCGGGCCGCGGGATTCTGGTCCGCCGGCCGCGCGCCGGGGTCCCGGCGGGCGGCCGCGCGCCTGCTGCCGTACCAGAAGGCGCCGACCAGGAGCGTGGCGACGACCACGCCCGCCAGGATCAGCAGGAGGGACGGGGAACCGGAGGCCGCTAGGGCGTCTGAGGCGATCATGGGCCTGCGCCTACCCGCAATCGCGACGCTTGCACATCACGGGTCCACATCACTCGTGCGCGTCCCGGGCGGGTACCGGGGGTGCTCACGGGTACGCGTCACGGCACGGGGGCCGCGTCCCCGGCCGTCCGTTTTCGCCCGGCGGCGAAGGGCACACGGTCGGCATGGACCAGTCGAAGACCCCCGTGCTCGACGCCCTGGCGGCCTATCACGCCGAGGGCCAGACCCCGTTCACACCCCCCGGCCACAAACAGGGCCGCGGCGCCGACCCCCGGGTGCGGGCCGTCCTCGGCGACGCGGTGTTCGCCTCCGACGTACTGGCCACCAGCGGCCTGGACGACCGCATCGCCTCCCAGGGCGTGATCGAGGAGGCCGAGGCGCTCATGGCGGACGCCGTCGGCGCCGACCACGCCTTCTTCTCCACCTGCGGCAGCTCGCTCTCCGTGAAGTCGGCCATGCTGTCCGTCGCCGGGCCGCACGAGAAGCTGCTGATCGGCCGGGACGCCCACAAGTCCGTGGTGTCCGGCCTCGTCCTCTCGGGCATCCGGCCCGTCTGGGTGGACCCCCAGTGGGACGCGGAGCGCCACCTGGCCCACCCGCCGTCCGCGGAGGCCTTCGAGGCGGCGTTCACCGAACACCCCGACGCCCGCGGCGCGCTGGTGACCACCCCGACCCCCTACGGCACCTGCTCGAACCTCGCGGCCATCGCGGACGTCTGCCACCGTCGCGGCAAGCCCCTCATCGTCGACGAGGCCTGGGGCGCCCACCTGCCCTTCCACCCCGACCTGCCGACCTGGGCCATGGACGCCGGAGCCGACGTCTGCGTCACCTCCGTGCACAAGATGGGCTCGGGCCTGGAGCAGAGCTCGGTCTTCCACCTCCAGGGCGACCTCGTACGGCCCGAGGTGCTCAGGAGCCGCGAGGACCTGCTCGGCACGACGAGCCCCTCCGTCCTCGTGTACGCGGCCCTCGACGGCTGGCGCCGCCAGATGGCCGAGCAGGGGAAGGCCCTCTACGGGGAGGCCCTCGCGCTCTGCGACGGGATCCGCGACCGGCTCTCCCGCATCGACGGCATGCGCGTCCACGGCAGGGAGGACTTCTGCGGCCCCGGCCTGGCGGCCGACATGGACCCCCTCCAGATCATCATCGACATCAGCGCCTGGGAGGTCACCGGCTACCGAGCCGCCGACTGGCTGCGCCGCCATCACCGGATCAACCTCCACGTCGCCGACCACCGCCGCATCAGCGCCCAGGTCACGCACGCCGACGACGCCGGGACCGCCGACACCCTGGTGTCGGCGCTCACCGACCTCGCGGCCCACGCGCCCGGGCTCCGCACCGGACAGCCCGTACGGGTCCCCTCGCCGGCCGGGCTGCGGCTGGAGCAGGCGGTGCTGCCCCGGGACGCCTTCTTCGGGCCCACGGAACAGGTGCCGTGGGAACGGGCGGAGGGAAGGGTCGCCGCCGAGATGCTCACTCCGTACCCGCCGGGGATCCCGGCCGTACTGCCCGGCGAGCGGCTGGGCGGCGCCGTGCTGCGCTACCTCCGGTCCGGGATCGAGGCGGGGATGGTCGTGCCCGACGCGGTCGACACGGAGGTCAAGAGCGTCCGCGTGCTCCGCGAGGAGGGATGAGCCGGCCGGAATTTCCTCCTCCCCGGGGGACATGAGCTGCCGGGACGTGGAAACCCGCAAGGCATGACGGATATCGCGAAGCGGGACCGGGACGACGGAGAACCCGAGCGCGGGGCCACCGGCGCGGGCGCCGGGGCGGGCCCCGGCCCCGGGATCGAGGAACGCGCCCCCGACGGGCCCACCGAACTGCCGAAGCGCTCCTGGAGGGCAGTGCTGCGGGGCACCGTCAGGGAGTTCGCGAACGACGAGCTGGCCGACCGCGCCGCCGCCCTGACCTACTACGGGGTGCTGGCGGTCTTCCCCGCCCTGCTGGTGCTCGTGTCCCTGCTGGGCATGGCCGGCGAGTCCACGACCCAGCAGGTACTGGACCACCTGCGGAACCTCGCCCCGGGCTCGGCCCGGGACGTACTCAGTGACGCGGTGCGGCAGTTGCAGGGTCGCAGCGGCGTCGGGTCGATCCTGGCGGCCGTCGGTCTCCTCGTGGCCCTCTGGTCCGCCTCCGGCTACATCGGCGCGTTCATCCGCGCCTCCAACGCCGTCTACGACGTGGCCGAGGGCCGCCCCGTGTGGAAAGTGCTGCCGCTCCGGCTGGCGCTCACCGTGACCTTGATGGTCCTCGCCTGCGCCGGGTCGCTGATCGTGGTCTTCACCGGGGGACTGGCGAAGCAGGCCGGCAACGCGCTGGGCATCGGCGACACCGCGCTGACGGTGTGGTCGTTCGCCAAGTGGCCGGTCCTCGTGCTCCTCGTCACGATCATGATCGCGCTGCTCTACTGGGCCGCCCCGAACGCCAAGGGCCGTGGGTTCAAGTGGATCACCCCCGGCAGTCTCCTCGCCCTGGCGATCTGGATGGCCGCCTCGGCCGGCTTCGCCTTCTACGTCGCGAACTTCGCCTCGTACAACAAGACGTACGGGACCGTCGCGGGCGTGATCGTCTTCCTGGTCTGGCTGTGGATCACCAACCTCGCCATCCTCCTCGGCCTGGAGTTCGACGCGGAGATGGCCCGGCAGCGCGCCATCGCCGGCGGGCTCCCCGAGGACGAGGAGCCCTACGTCCAGCCGCGCGACACGCGCGCGTGGAGCGAGGAGGACCGCCGCCGGATGGACTGACGCCGGCCGCACGGGCCGGCGTCCCCCTCCGGCGGAGTCCGCGGTCACCGCTGTCGCACCCGGGGTAAGACCACTCCGCACCCGACGCCGACTTCGCGCCCGCGCGGGGCGCCACTGGGCCGGATGGCCGCGCCGGGATGCGGACGGGCGCCCGGCATGAGGGCATGGCGGGGGCGGCACATCGGTGCCGCCGTCACCGGACGATCGGAGTGAACATGCCCAAGAAGGGCCAGGACCGGCAGAAGACCCGTCAGCAGGAGCAGTCGGAGAAGTCGGTCCCGAAGAAGGACGCGGGCCAGCGGAAGGCACCGTCGACGTCACAGCAGGGCAAGCGCACGGGTGACACCGGCGAAGAGGGCCAGACGGGCACGGGCAGCTCCGCCATGTGACACCGCGCGAGCAGCTGTGCGGGGCCGGCCGCCGGCACGCGGACGGCCCCACCGCTGTTCCGGGCCGGCCCGGCCGCGGGGGACCGGCAACAGGACCCCGCGGAGCCACCTTGAACCCCCGGACGGGACATGAATGAGCGAATGCCGGTCATACGGCCGGTGGAGGGCGGTCACGGCGGACCGCCCCGGTCGGAAGGAGCCGCAGCAGTGACCGACAGCACCCGTACGGACGTACTCCTCGAGCCCCGCCACGAAGGATCCCTGGACGGACCGTGCCGCTCCGCGGAGCGGGAGGTCTTCGCCCGGGCCGCGTACGAGCACCCCGTGGCCGCCCGGGCGCGCGAGGAGGCCGCGAAAGCGGTGTGCCGCGGCTGCCCGGTCCGCCTGCCCTGCCGCCGCCACGCCCTGGCCGAACGCATCCCGCACGGTGTCCGCGGCGGACTCACCCCGGACGAGCGCCACCTCCTCCTGGCACACCCCGCCTGACGCGCCCGCGCCGCGGCCGGGGCGGACGGGCCGGTGACGGAACCCGGCCCGGACGCCGCTCCGGCCCCTCAGCCCCTCACGCGCCGGTCGCGCTCGGCACGGCCAGCGGATCCCGCGGGGCCTTCCCCTTCTCCTCTTCGAGCCGGGCACCGAGTTCGGTGAGTCGGTTGCGGCCCATGGCCTTGCGCACGTCGGGGAACCACTCCTGTTCCTCTTCCTCGACGTGGTGGCGGACCTGTTCCATCAGCACGCTCATCTTGGCCTTGAAGCGCTCGTCGGCCGGGTCCATGCCCTTGAGCTCGGACAGCATCCACACCACCGCGTGGTGCTCCTCGATGCTCTCCAGGATGTGGTCGGTGGTGTCCGGGGCGGCTTCGCGGGCGGCCGGATAGAAGATCCGTTCCTCGATCCAGGCGTGCACGGTCAGCTCCTCGATCACCTGGTCGGCGATCCGGCGGCGGTCCGCGGTGTCGTCGTCGCCGGTCTTCTCGAACTGCTTGAAGAGCTTCTCCACCGTCTTGTGGTCGTCACGCAGCAGCACGATCGCGTCCATATGTCTCTCCACCTCACTCGGGACGGTCCGCAAGCCCCCTTCCCGCCGCTCCCGTCCCACCGACGCCCCGGACCCGGAAACCACCCGTACGCCGCCGAACCGGCGTACCGCCACCCACGACGCGGGGCCCCGGCCCGTCGGTCCGCCGCCCCCGGTGGCATGAAGCGGCCCCGACCGGACAGGGGTGGGGGGTGGACATGAAGGACACGGTCGTGGTGGTCACCGGGGCGTCCAGCGGGATCGGCCGGGCCACCGCCCTGGAGTGCGCGAAGCACGGCGCACGGGTCGTCCTGGCCGGCCGCAGCGTGCCCGCACTGCGACAGGTGGCCCGCACCTGCGGTCCGGGCGCGCTGGTGGTGCCCGCGGACGTCACCGACGAGCGGGCGGTGGAGGCGCTGGCCGCTGCCGCCGTCGGCGCGTTCGGCCGCATCGACGTCTGGATCAACGCCGCCGCCGTGGGCATCCTGGGACGGTTCGACCAGGTGCCGCCGGCCGAGCTGCGGCGGCTGCTGGAGGTCAACGTCCTCGGTGTCGTACACGCCGCCCGCGCCGTCGTCCCCGTCATGCGGGACCAGGGCCGGGGCATCGTCATCGACATCGCCTCCCTGCTGGGCGGACGCGTCCAGGCGCCCTACATGGGCGGCTACGCCATGTCGAAGGCGGCGCTGGTGACCTTCGACGCGGTGCTCCGCGAGGAACTCGCCCTGCGGGGGGACGACGGGATCTCCGTCTGCACGATCCTGCCCACCGGGGTGGACACGCCCTTCTTCCGGCACGCGGCGAACCGCACCGGCAGGGAGCTGCGGTCCATGCCCCCGGTCGCCACACCGGAACGCGTCGCGCGGGCCGTCGTGCGCACGGTCCGCCGTCCCCGCCCCCGCGTCCTCGTGGGCCCGTACGCCCGGACCATGGCCGCCGGACAGGCGCTGGCCCCCGCCGTCCTGCGCCGGGCCATCGCCCTGCGCACCGAACACGCCTACCTCGGCCCCGCCGGCACCGCGGCCCCAGGCCCCGGAATCCTCCACACCCCGTGCGGGTCGAGCGCCGCCGTGCACGGGGGCCGCCACGGGGGCCTGCGCACCGCCGGCCGGCGGGCCGGAGCCGTCGCCGGCGTGCTGCTCGCGACCCGCGCGGCACTGCGCCGGGCGGAGCCGCGGAGACGCTGGCGGGCTTGAGCTCCGTCAGCCCGGGTAGACGCGGCTCTCCGGACCCTTGAGAGCTGGACGGAGGCGAGGTCATGGCAGTACAGCACCGACTCGTGCGGTGCCGGCCCGAGCGGGTGTGGCAGGTCCTCGGCGACGGCAGCGGATACGACCGCTGGGTGGTCGGCACCCATGACGCCCGCGAGGAGGACGGAGGCTGGCCCCGGGAGGGCGCGGCCCTGCGCTACCGGCTCAAACTCGGCCCGTTCACCTACGACGGACACACCGTCGTCCGCGTCCACCAGCCGCCCGAGCGGCTCGAACTCGAAGCCATCGCCGGAGAGGTGAGCGCGCGCATCGCCTTCGACATACGGCCCTGGGGCGGGGACACGCTCGTCATCGTCGACGAACACCCGCTGCGCGGCCGTGGCTGGACCGTCCACCACGCCGCCGTCGACGCCGTCCTCCAGGTGCGCCACCGCCTCATGCTGGCCCGCCTCGCCCGCGTCTGCGAAGAAGGAGACGGCAGCCGTGGCGGATCCTGACGCGGTGGTCATCGGCTCCGGCCCCAACGGCCTGGTCGCCGCCAACCTGCTGGCCGACGCCGGCTGGCGGGTCCTGGTCCTCGAGGCCCAGCCCCTGCCCGGCGGCGCGGTGCGCAGCGACCGCGGCCTCGACCCCGACTACGTCCACGACCTCTTCAGCGCCTTCTACCCCCTCGCCGCCGCCTCGCCGGTGATCCGCGGCCTGCGCCTCGAGGAGTACGGCCTGCGCTGGAGCCGGGCGCCCGCCGTCGTGGCCCACCCCCGGCAGGACGGACGGTGCGCCGTCCTGGCCGCCGACCCCCAGACCACGGCCGCCTCCCTCGACGGGTTCGCCACCGGCGACGGGGCCGCCTGGGAGCGCCTGTACGCGCTGTGGGAGAAGATCGGCGCCGACCTGCTCGACTGCCTGTTCACCCCCTTCCCGCCCGCCCGCGCCGGTCTGCGCCTCGCGGCGCGCCTCGGCTACGGCCAGGCGCTGCGGGTGGCCCGCACCATGCTCCTGCCGGCCAGGCGCTTCGGTGAGGAGGAGTTCGCCGGCGAAGGCGGACGCCTCCTCATCGCCGGCAACGCCCTGCACGCCGACCTGGCCCCCGAATCATCCCTCGGCGGCGGCTTCGGCTGGCTGATGTGCATGCTCGGCCAGCAGTACGGTTTCCCCGTGCCCGAAGGCGGCGCCGGAGCCCTCACCGACGCCCTCGTACGCCGTCTCACCGCACACGGCGGCACGGTGCAGTGCGGAAGCCCGGTCGCCGAAGTCGTCGTACGCGAAGGCCGCGCCGCCGGAGTGCGCACCGAGGACGGCACACCCGTACCGGCCCGCCGGGCCGTGCTCGCCGACATCCCCGCCCCGATGCTCTACGGCCGCCTGCTCGCCCCCGACCAGCTCCCCGCCGGGCTCCGGGCGGACCTGCGGCGCTTCCAATGGGACTTCTCCACCGTCAAGGTCGACTGGGCCCTCTCCCGGCCCATCCCCTGGAGCACCCACGGACCGCGCACCGCGGGGACCGTCCACCTGGCCGACAGCGTCGACGAGCTGACCCTCTTCGCCGCCCAGATCGCCACCCGGCACGTACCGGCCACGCCCTTCGCCGTACTCGGTCAGATGACCACCGCGGACCCGACCCGCTCACCGGCCGGCACCGAGTCGGCATGGGCGTACACGCACGTCCCCCAGCACATCGCGGGGGACGCGGGCCCCGACGGCATCACCGGCCGCTGGGACGAACGGGACCGCCAGGCCATCGCCGACCGTCTCGAAGCCCAGGTCGAGCGCTACGCCCCCGGGTTCACCGCCACGATCCGGAGCCGCCGCGTGCTGACCCCGCCCGACCTCGAACACCTCAACCCCGCCCTGCACGGCGGAGCCGTCAACCAGGGCACCACCCAGCTCCACCAGCAGCTCGTCTTCCGGCCCGTCCCCGGCGGCGGCCGCCCCACCACTCCCGTCCCCGGCCTCTACCTGGCCTCCGCCACCGCCCACCCCGGCGGAGGAGTCCACGGCGCGCCGGGGGCCAACGCGGCGCGCACCGCCCTGCGCACCCACCGCCTCCAGCGGCTGCGCCGACCGCTCCGACCGCGCTGACCCGAAGGACACGGGGGCCGGGGCACTGGGCCGGTGGCGGGAGTCGAGCCCGCCCGCACGGTGTCGCGCTGGTCGCACCCCCCGGTAGCGCCTACGGTGGCCCTACCGGAGGGGAGGAAGACGGCATGCACGGCGAACGCGACGGCGGGACCGGCAGTCCTGGCGTCGAGGTCGAGCCTCGCGACGGAACGACCGTGGTCCGGCCGCACGGCGAGATGGACCTCACCCGCGCCCACGGATTCCGTCAGGCGCTGCTCACCGCCCTGGCCACCGAAACCCGCCCGCACACGGTCGTGGTCGAACTGCGGCACCTGTCCTTCTGCGATTCCTCCGGACTGAACGCCCTGCTGAACGCCCGGGCGGTCGCCGCCGACACCGGTCAGGACCTGCGCCTCGCCGCCCCCACCACCCAGTTCACGCGCCTGCTGCGGATGACCGGGTGCGCGGAACTGTTCACGATCGACCCCCTTCCCCCCTCCCAGGACTGAACGCGACGCCCACCGCGGCGGTACGGGTAGAGTTTCCGACGGCGAGGATTGCTGCCGCGGTCCCGCCCGTCGCGGTGCCGGGGCCGAAGGCGTCCCCGGCGAAGATCCGATCCTTGCGGGAGCTTCCCGCGTCCTGCCGCACACCCCCGGCCCGTCCGCAGCGGGTGTGCCCGAGCACGACAGGTTCCCCGTTCCTTGTCTTCCGCTTCCCTCACGTCCCCCGCAGCGCGACTGCGCGGTCTGCGCCCCGACTGGCTCTCCGACCCGAAGGTCTGGCGCGTCGAGGTCCTCGGGGGCCTGGTCGTCGCCCTCGCGCTGATCCCCGAGGCGATCTCGTTCTCGATCATCGCCGGTGTCGCCCCGGCGGTCGGCCTGTTCGCCTCGTTCACGATGGCGGTGGTCATCTCGGTCGTCGGCGGCCGCCGCGCGATGATCTCCGCGGCCACCGGAGCCGTCGCCCTCGTGATCGCGCCGCTGAACCGTGAGCACGGCTTCGGCTACCTGGTCGCCGCCGTCATCCTCGCCGGAGCCTTCCAGATCGCGCTCGGGGCGCTGGGCGTCGCGAAGCTGATGCGGTTCATACCGCGCTCGGTCATGGTCGGCTTCGTCAACTCCCTCGCGATCCTGATCTTCATGGCCCAGGTCCCCGAAATGCACCAGGTGCCCTGGCCCGTGTATCCGCTGCTCGCGGGCGGCCTGCTGCTGATGGTGTTCCTCCCCAGGATCACCACCGTGGTCCCGGCCCCGCTCGTCTCGATCGTCATCCTCACCGTGATCACCGTCGCGGCCGGGATCGCGGTCCCGACGGTGGGGGACAAGGGCGCACTGCCCTCCTCCCTGCCGGTCCCCGGTCTGCCGGACGTCCCTTTCACCTGGGACACCGTGACCACGATCGCCCCCTACGCGTTCGCGATGGCGCTGGTCGGCCTCATGGAATCCCTGATGACGGCCAAGCTCGTCGACGAGATCACCGATACGCACTCCTCGAAGACCCGCGAGTCGATCGGCCAGGGCATCGCGAACATCGTCACCGGCTTCTTCGGCGGCATGGGCGGCTGCGCGATGATCGGGCAGACGATGATCAACGTGAAGGTGTCCGGTGCCCGCACCCGCCTGTCCACCTTCCTCGCCGGGGCGTTCCTGATGGTGCTCTGCCTCGCCTTCGGGCCGGTCGTCTCCGACATCCCCATGGCCGCCCTCGTCGCCGTCATGGTCATGGTCTGCTTCGCCACCTTCGACTGGCACTCCATCGCCCCCAAGACCATCAGGCGCATGCCCGCAGGCGAGATCACAGTCATGGCCGTCACGGTCGCCTGCGTCGTCGCCAGCCACAACCTGGCCGTCGGCGTCGTCGCCGGCTCCGTCACCGCGATGGTCATCTTCGCCAAACGCGTCGCCCACCTCGCCGAAGTCACCGCCACCACCGCACCCGACGGCACCAGCGTGGTCTACACGGTGACGGGCGAACTGTTCTTCGCCTCCTCCAACGACCTCGTCGGACGGTTCGGCTACGCGACCGACCCCGACAAGGTCGTCATCGACCTGTCGGCGGCGCACGTCTGGGACGCCTCCTCGGTGGCGGCCCTCGACGCCATCGAGACGAAGTACGCCCAGCGCGGCAAGTCGGTCGAGATCGTCGGCCTGAACGACCCCAGCGCGGATCTCCACCGCAAGCTCAGCGGCGAACTCGCGAGCCATTAGCCCGGCGACGGTGATGTTCCGCCGTCGACGAAACGCCTTGGCCGTCGGCCGGGGCCGGGCTAGGTTGGCCGCCATGCGCGAAGTGATCACGGACGGCGGCAGGACGCTGGCGGTGGAGGAGTGGGGAGTGCCCACCGGGCTGCCCGTCGTCTACCTGCACGGCAGCCCCATGAGCCGACTGGCCCGACACCCCGACGACGCTCTGTTCCGCACGTTCGGCGTCCGCCTGATCACCTACGACCGGCCCGGCTTCGGGTGCTCCACGCCCTCGGCGGGGCGCCGCGTCGTCGATGCCGCCGCCGATGTGGCCGCCATCGCCGACACCCTGGGACTCGGCCGCTTCGCGGTGCTCGGGGTGTCCGGGGGCGGCCCGCACGCGCTGGCGTTCGCCGCCGTGCATCCCGGCCGCGTCACGCGGGTCGGGGTGCTGGCGAGTCTGGCACCGCGCGACGCGGCCGGGCTGGACTGGACCGCCGGGATGAACGAGGGCAACCGCCGCAGCGCCGCCGCGGCCCTGACCGGACGGCACGCCGTCATGGAACACCTCGCGAACGTCGGAACGGCCGGGCTGCCGCCCCTGCCGGAGGTCGAACAGAGGGTCCTTTCCCGGCCGGACATCAGCGCCATGCTGGGCGCGGCCTTCGCCGAGGCGGTCCGTCCCGGGCTGGACGGCTGGGTGGACGACGTCATGGCGCTCTTCGGCACCGGCTGGGGGTTCGACCCCGCGACCATCAGCGTCCCGACCCGACTGTGGCACGGTGGCCTGGACACCCTCGTCCCGCCGGCGCACGGCGAGTGGCTGGCCGCGCGCATTCCGTCCGCGACGCTGACCAGGCAGGCGGATGCCGGGCACGGCGGCCATTTCGACGCCACCCCCGCGATGCTCGGCTGGCTCGTCGGTGACGCCGAAGGCGCGGCCGCCTCCACCGAGCGGCACGGTTGACGACGAGGCCGCGGTCGCCGGTGCGACGGAGACGGCGGTGGGCAGGCGGGCCATGTTTCGCCGTCCGACCGGGCTCGGGCGGTCGCGGCTGTGAGATGGTGAGAGGGATGGAACAGCCTGGTTCCGTCGCTTGAGGCTTCTTTCTCCCGCCCCTTCGGTGGGCCTCGGCATGGTGGTGCCGTCGCGGCTTTGAACGCCGGGCATGTCACGGCTCCGGCCGTGCGACCGGACTCCGCGGCCCCCGCGGGCCCCGTTTTCCCGGGCTGCCGCCCCGATGAGGGAGAGGCCCCATGAAACCGTACGTCGCCCAGGTCCAGTTCCTCGGTTCCCTCGCGATACTCACCCTCTGCCCGGGTGTCGGCAGGTCGTCCGCGGCCGGCTGCCGCGAGCGCTTGGACCGCGTCCTCACGCTGATCCCGGTGTCGGTCCGTTCGCTGGTCCTGGACGCGGACCGGATCCCGGCCCCGGACGTGACCGCGGTCGCGGGCGCCTTGCGGGAGTGGGCTTCGGGGCGCCAGGTCACCGTGTCGGTGCTCTGCGGCTCCTGGCCGCCACGGCCCGTCCCCTTGTCGCCGTCGCCGCCGCCGTCGCCGTCGCCGTCGCCGTCGCCGTCGCCGTCGCCGTCGCCGCCGGACGCGGTCGCCGTGCGGCGGGCCGTGGACGCGCGTGTGCTGGCGCAGTGGGCGACGGGAGTCCGCCGGGCGCGCCGGGACCACCACCCCTGCTCCCTGCCCTGAACCCCGGTACGGGCTGCCGTGCGATGCCGCTGGCCTGCTGGAACGCGGCCACCTGACGGGCCCGCCACCGATCGCCGCGCCCGGGGCTTGCGGCGGATTCGCAGCCGGAGGAACCATCGGTTGAGGTACCCCTCACCAGGGGCGCGTCCGCACGCGACAGGCCGTTTCGGGGTGAGGTGAGACGGTATGGACTACGACTTCCAGATCACGGCGCAGCGACGGGGGCCCACCCTCCACGTGGCCCTGGCGGGCGAGCTCGACCTGGACAGCGGGCCGGCCCTCGCCGATGTCGAGACGCCCTCCAGGACGCCGCCGCCGCACAGCGCGCGGCCGGCTGCGAGGCCGCCGGGAGTCCGGGCGGACCGGGAAACGACGGCCTGCCACGGCGGCGGCCCGCGCGGGACCCCTCGCACCGCTGGAGCAGGAGCAGGAGCAAGGGCCCGGGCGGGCGTGACCGCCGACGAGCGCGCGCCGACGCGGTGACGGGCGTCTGCTTGGGGCTCGAGGTCCCGGGCTTTTCACAGGCGTACGGCGAGGGCTGCGATGTCGTCGTCGAGCCGTCCTCTGCTGTAGCGGAGGAGGTCGCGGTGAAGGGCCGCGAGCAGCTCTCCGGGCGGTGCCGGGGGCTGCCGGCGCATCCAGGCCGCCAGCGGGAAGAACTCGCCGTCGCGGGCGCGGGCCTCGGCGATGCCGTCGGTGTAGAGGAGCAGCAGGTCGCCCGGGGCGACGTCGTAGGTGTCGACGTAGTAGTGGTCACCGATCAGTTCCGCGAGGCTGAGCAGTGGTGCGGGCGTGGCGGGGTCGAGGACACGGAGTCTCCTGCGGTTCAGGAGCATCGGGGGAGGGTGTCCGCAATTGAGGACGTTGATGCGTCCGCCGCCGTGCGGGATCTCGACGAGCAGGGCGGTGGCGAAGCGCTCCATCGGCCCGTCGGGGGGAAACGCGGCGTTGTAGCGGGTGCTGCTGGCGTCCAGCCTGCGTGCCACGTCGACCATGTCGGCTTCGCCGTACGCGGCTTCCCGGAAGGCGTTGACGATCGCCGCGGCCGCTCCCACGGCCGGCAGGCCCTTGCCCCGCACGTCACCGATGAGCAGCCTGACCCCGTACGGCGTGTCGACCCCCTCGTAGAAGTCCCCGCCGATGCGGGCCTCCGCCGCGGCCGCGAGGTACAGCGACTCGATCTCGACGTCCCCCAAACGGCGTGGCATGGGGCTCAGCACCACCTGCTGGGCCGCGTCGGCGACCAGCCGCACCTGAAAGAGGGTGCGCTCGCGCTGGAGCCGGACGTGGCTGCCGTAGGCGGCTGCCACGGTGACCGCGATGATGCCCGCGGCCGTCCACCACGTTCCAAGATCGGGGAAGACGAGGCTGAGTCCGATCATCAGAATGAGGCAGACCGTCCCGAGCAGCACGGTGGGGAGGACCGGCCACATGGCGGCGGCCAGGGCGGGCGCCGCCGGCAGCAGGCGGCTGAAGGCCATCTCCGGCGGAGTGTTGTAGGCCAGGGTGGCGATGACGACGGTCAGGGCGACCGGCGACAGCCGCACAAGTCTTCCCGGCCCGGGGCGCCGACGGAGCCGCGGCCGTCCGGACTCGATCACACTTCACAGTATCTGCCCGACGGGGGCACGGCGCTCTGAGGGAGGCGGCGCGCTGCCCGGCCCGGCCGGCGCGGCCTACGCCCCGAGTGCCGACTGACCAGCAGTCCGGCTCGGGTCCGGGAGTGGTCCGGGTCACGCGTCGCACAGGTGGTGGGTGGATACGGGGGGTGACTTTCGGGGGGTGGGGCGGTGAGGCGCCCCACAGGAGGCAGATCACATTCGGCCCGGAATAGTAGTCCGGTCGGGGTGGCTGGTGGCCGTGGTGTGTCTGGGTCGGTGGGGTGTGGTGGGGTGGGTCTGCGGGGGGGGGGGGGGGTCTGCGGGGGTGGGTAGTAGGTGGGGGGCGTTGCCAGGGCGGCGGGGGGCTGGCTAACTGGTGTTGTCGCCGAGGCGGCCGGGGCGCTTGGCCCCCCGCCGGTCGGATCCCTCTCCTCCGTGTGAGTGGCTCACGCATGTTTCGGCATGCGGCGACCGTCCTTGTTCCCGTCGGAAGGTTCCTCCGTGTCCAACGCTGTCATCCGCCGCATCGCCGCTTCGAAGAAGGCCCTCGCCGGTACTGTCCTCGCTCTGGGCGTCGCGGGTTCCATGCTCGCCTCCGTTCCGGCGCAGGCCGCTCCGACGGGTGCGAAGGCGATCGCCCAGCAGATGATCAAGGACCCGGT
>NZ_JBVHWK010000034.1:0-39931 GCF_055569445.1 Streptomyces sp. NPDC029122
GCCCGCGCCGAGCTCCCGGACCTCGGTGTAGCCGGGTACCGTCCACCCGTTGCCCATCCTGCGCCCCCGTCCGTGGCGTCGCCGGCCGCCCGCGGGGGGGGGGGGGGGGGGGGGGGGGGGGGGGGGGGGGGGGGGGGGGGGTCCCCCCCCCCCCCCCCACCCCCCTCTCGCGACCGCTTGAGGGAACTGACTCCGGTACCTGACACGGCCGGTGCAGATTTGAAGGAGTAACAATGCCGCGTCCCGCAAAGGGTGCCCGCCTGGGCGGCTCCGCCGCGCACGAGAAGCACCTCCTCGCGAACCTCGCGAAGGCGCTCTTCGAGCACGGCCGCATCACCACCACCGAGGCCAAGGCCCGTCGCCTGCGTCCCTACGCCGAGCGTCTGGTCACCAAGGCCAAGAAGGGCGACATCCACAACCGTCGCCTGGTGCTGCAGACGATCACGGACAAGAGCATCGTGCACACGCTGTTCACCGAGATCGCCCCGCGCTACGAGAACCGCCCCGGTGGTTACACGCGCATCACCAAGATCGGCAACCGTCGTGGCGACAACGCCCCGATGGCCGTGATCGAGCTGGTCGAGGCCCTGACCGTGGCCCAGCAGGCCACCGGTGAGGCCGAGGCCGCCACCAAGCGTGCCGTGAAGGAGGCCGAGGCTGCCGAGGCTCCCGCGGCCGAGGAGACCAAGGAGGCCTGATCCCTCCCGGGATCGAGCCCGCTTGATCGGCTCTGAACGGGCCCGCCCCCTTCCGGGGCGGGCCCGTTCTGCATTTCCGCACGTCTGAGAGGATCTGTCACGTGAGTGACGAGGTGGAGCCCGGGCGCGTCCGGGTACGGCTGGACCTGTCGTACGACGGCAGGGACTTCTCCGGCTGGGCGAAGCAGCGCACGCTGCGGACCGTGCAGGGGGAGCTGGAGAGCGCCCTGCAGACCGTGATGCGGCTCAAGGAGCCGGTCGAGCTGACCGTGGCCGGGCGTACCGACGCCGGGGTGCACGCACGCGGGCAGGTGGCCCAGTTCGACCTGGCCGAGGAGGTGTGGGCCGAGCACCACGACAAGCTGCTGCGCCGCCTCGCGGGCCGGCTGCCGCACGACGTACGGGTGTGGAGGGCCGCCGAGGCCCCCCAGGGCTTCAACGCGCGCTTCTCGGCCGTCTGGCGCCGCTACGCCTACCGCGTCGGCGACCACCCGGCCGGCGTGGACCCGCTGCGCCGCGGGCACGTGCTGTGGCACCAGTGGCCGCTGGACGTGGACGCCATGAACGCGGCCGCCGCCGCGCTGGTGGGCGAGCACGACTTCGCCGCGTACTGCAAGAAGCGCGAGGGCGCCACGACCATCCGCACCCTCCAGGAGCTCAGCTGGGAGCGGGCCGAGGACGGCATCGTCACGGCCACCGTCCGGGCGGACGCGTTCTGCCACAACATGGTCCGGTCGCTGGTCGGGGCGCTCCTGCACGTGGGCGACGGGCACCGGCCGGTCGAGTGGCCCGGGCAGGTGCTGGCCGCCGCCGTACGGGATTCCTCGGTGCACGTGGTCAAGCCGCACGGGCTCACCCTGGAGGAGGTCGGCTACCCGGCCGACGAGCTGCTGGCCGCCCGCAGCAAGGAGGCGCGGAACCTGCGCACGCTTCCCGGCAAGGGCTGCTGCTAATCCGTTTGGGCGGATCGCCGCCCGGCCGGGACAATGCCCGGCATGGGACATCTCGAAGCCAGCCACCTGGAGTACTACCTTCCCGACGGGCGGGTCCTGCTCCCCGACGTCTCCTTCCGCGTGGGGGAGGGGTCGGTGGTGGCCCTGGTGGGGGCGAACGGCGCCGGCAAGACCACCCTGCTGAAGCTGATCTCCGGCGAGCTCCAGCCGCACGGCGGCGGGGTCACCATCAGCGGCGGCCTGGGGGTGATGTCCCAGTTCGTGGGCTCGGTCCGGGACGAGACGACCGTACGGGACCTGCTGGTCTCGGTGGCGCAGCCGCGGATCCGGGACGCCGCGAAGGCCGTGGACCACGCCGAGCACCTCATCCTGACGGTGGACGACGAGGCCGCGCAGATGGCGTACGCGCAGGCGCTCAGCGACTGGGCCGACGTGCGGGGCTACGAGGCGGAGACGCTGTGGGACGTCTGCACCACGGCCGCGCTGGACATCCCGTTCGACCGGGCCCAGTACCGCGAGGTGCGCACGCTGTCGGGCGGTGAGCAGAAGCGGCTGGTCCTGGAGGCGCTGCTGCGCGGCCCGGACGAGGTCCTGCTGCTCGACGAGCCGGACAACTACCTCGACGTCCCCGGGAAGCGGTGGCTGGAGGAGCAGCTGAAGGCCACCCGCAAGACGGTGCTCTTCGTGTCGCACGACCGGGAGCTGCTGTCGCGGGCCGCCGAGAAGATCATCAGCCTGGAGCCGAGCCCGACGGGCACGGACGTCTGGGTGCACGGCGCGGGCTTCGACACCTACCACCAGGCCCGCAAGGAGCGCTTCGCCCGCTTCGAGGAGCTCAAGCGCCGCTGGGACGAGGAGCACGCCCGGCTGAAGGCCCTGGTGCTGCGGCTGCGCAACCAGGCCGCGAGCAGCCCGGACATGGCCTCGCGGTACCGGGCCATGCAGACCCGCTTCCAGAAGTTCGAGGAGGCCGGTCCGCCGCCGGAGCCGCCGCGCGAGCAGGAGATCCGGATGCGGCTCAAGGGCGGCCGGACGGGGGTGCGCGCGCTGACCGTGGAGAACCTGGAGCTGACCGGCCTGATGAAGCCGTTCTCGCTGGAGGTGTTCTACGGGGAGCGGGTCGCGGTGCTCGGCTCGAACGGCTCCGGGAAGTCGCACTTCCTGCGGCTGCTGGCCGGCGAGGACGTCAAGCACACAGGTGCCTGGAAGCTGGGCGCACGGGTGCTTCCCGGCCATTTCGCGCAGACGCACGCCCATCCGGAGCTGTTCGGGCGCACGCTCGTCGACATCCTGTGGACGGAGGCCGCCAAGCCGCTCGGGGCCGCCATGGCCGTCCTGCGCCGCTACGAGCTGGAGCGCCAGGGCGAGCAGAAGTTCGAGAAGCTCTCGGGCGGCCAGCAGGCGCGTTTCCAGATCCTGCTGCTGGAGCTGGCCGGGACCACGGCGCTGCTGCTGGACGAGCCGACGGACAACCTCGACCTGGAGTCGGCGGAGGCCCTGCAGGACGGCCTGGAGTCGTACGAGGGGACGGTGCTGTGCGTGACGCACGACCGGTGGTTCGCCCGGACGTTTGACCGCTACCTGGTCTTCGGTTCCGACGGTGTGGTGCGCGAGACTCAGGAGCCGGTGTGGGACGAACGTAGGGTCGAGCGCAAACGCTGAGGGCGAGGTCCTCCTCGGCGGGGCGAGGAGGACTGCTGTGGGGCTGCGGCCTGGCATCTGGCTCATGCGAGGGGACCGCCCGTCCGCGGCGGGCCGGGTGACCGCCTGGCTGCTCGGGCCGGCCCCGCGGCCGTGGCGGGTGGTCTCCGCCGGGATCCTGCTGGTGGTCGCCGTCTCCGCGGGGCTGCACCCGAAGTGGGGCTCGGACAACGCCTTCGTCGTCAAGGCCGCCGACGCGCTGCTGGCGGGGGTCTCCCCCTACGAGGACAAGCGGTTCCTGTACCTGCCGAGCGCCGTGATCATGGCGGTGCCGGAGGCGATGGTGCCGCGCGCGGTGCTGCGGTGGCTGTTGCCGGCCGGGATGACGGGGCTGCTGGCCGCCGGGTGGTGGGCCTCGCTGCGGCTGCTCTCGGTGCCGCTGCGCTCGCGGATGGCGGTGGGCGGCCTCGCGCTGCTGGCGGTGGTGTACAAGCCGTACGCGAACCTCGTGATGCTCGGGAACTGGACGGCGGTCTCGGCGGCCGCCCTGCCGCTGGCCCTGCTGCTGGCGCACCGGCGGCGGTGGGCCGCGGCGGGGCTGGTGGTCGGGCTGGCGATCGCCTGCAAGCCGATGCTGGTGCCGCTCGGGCTGCTCTTCGTCCTGGCCCGGCAGTGGCGGGGGCTGGCCGTGGCGGTGCTGGTGCCGGTGGGGATGTCGCTGGCGGGGGCGCTGCTGATGCCGAGCCCGACGCTGTTCTTCACCAAGACCCTGCCCTTCCTGTTCCAGGGGCAGGACTCCTACGCGCTGCCGTGGGACGCCTCGCCGGTCGCGGTGCTGCCGCGGCTGGGGGTGCCCGGGCCGGTGGCGGTGGCGCTGGCGGGCGCCGCGGCACTGGTGGGGCTGTGGGCGGCGCGGACGCGGTGGCGGCGGCCGGACGCGGAGGGCGAGGGCGGCGAGCTGAGGCTCGCGGAGACGGCGTGCATGGTGATGCTCGCCGCATTCCTGGTGTCCCGGCCGTCCTTCGACCACTACCTCCTGGTGGTGCTCCCGCTGCTGCTGGCGACGGGTGCGCGGGAGGGTTCGATGCCGCGTTCGCCCTGGTTCTGGCTGGCGCTGACCCCGCAGATGGTCCTGGTGCCGTGGCCCTCGGAGCTGGCCCACAAGAGGCGCGCCTTCAAGGACTGCGCCACCCTGTGCGGGCTCGCGATTCTGCTGGCGCGTCGTGCGCGGCGCTCCAGTCGGGTTACTCTGGAACCCGTAACAACTGCGGGGTCCCCACCCAGGACCGAACCGGAGTGCGCCGCGACGCCAGCAGCATCGGCATCGCGGACCGCGTTTTGACCCGTACGGGTCCTCTTGGGTACTCTGCTGGTTTGTTATGCGTATTGGCTTGCTCATTCTCACGTGAGGGCCTTACGCCGGTCCACCGGGCCGATGACCAGCGGTTCACACGGGTTGCGTCCCTGATGTGAACGAGGGCTGTCGTGATCGTCCGTGGTGACCCTGTCAGGACCCTTCCCGCAGGGCTCGCGCCCTATGGGATGACCCACCACTGAAGAAGCGAAGGCATACGCGTGCGTACGTTCAGCCCCAAGCCCGGCGACATCTCGCGCCAGTGGCTCGTCATTGACGCCCAGGACGTCGTCCTCGGCCGTCTGGCGACCCAGGCCGCTGCCCTCCTCAAGGGCAAGCACAAGCCGACTTACGCCCCCCACATGGACATGGGCGACTTCGTCATCATCATCAACGCCGACAAGGTTCACCTGTCCGGCAACAAGGCCTCGCAGAAGATGGCGTACCGCCACTCCGGTTTCCCGGGCGGTCTGCGTGCGGTGCGTTACGACGACCTCCTGGCGAACAACCCGGAGAAGGCCGTCGAGAAGGCCGTCAAGGGCATGCTCCCCAAGAACACCCTGGGCCGTCAGATGCTCTCGAAGCTGAAGGTCTACTCGGGCGACCAGCACCCGCACGCTGCCCAGCAGCCGGTGCCGTTCGAGATCACCCAGGTCGCGCAGTAGTTCCGGCCACCCCCTAAGACGTAGAGAATTCTGAGGAGCATCGTGGCCGAGACCACCGCCGAGACCCCCGTCGACGAGTTCGAGGGCGTCGAGGAGTACACCACCGAGTCGGACGTCGTCGTCGAGGGCGACTACACCTCCGAGTCGCTTGCCGGTCGCTTCGGTGACCCCCAGCCGGCCGCCGGCCTGGGCCGTCGCAAGAACGCCATCGCCCGCGTCCGGATCGTTCCGGGCACCGGCAAGTGGAAGATCAACGGTCGCACCCTTGAGGACTACTTCCCCAACAAGGTGCACCAGCAGGAAGTCAACGAGCCCTTCAAGCTCCTCGAGCTTGACGGCCGCTACGACGTCATCGCCCGCATCGCGGGTGGCGGCGTCTCCGGTCAGGCCGGCGCCCTGCGCCTCGGCGTGGCCCGCGCGCTGAACGAGGCGGACGTGGACAACAACCGCCCGGCGCTCAAGAAGGCTGGCTTCCTTTCCCGCGACGACCGTGCGGTCGAGCGCAAGAAGGCCGGTCTGAAGAAGGCCCGTAAGGCTCCGCAGTACAGCAAGCGTTAATCTTCGCCTGCTGTTCTGCAACGAAACCGCCCCGGCAGCACTCTCCGTGCTGCCGGGGCGGTTCGTTTACCGCCATAAGCGGCACATACCTGTCACTAGCGGTCACAAGCGAAGCGTGAACTCGGGAGGACAACAGTGGGACGACTCTTCGGGACGGACGGTGTACGAGGCGTCGCCAACGCGGATCTGACGGCCGAGCTCGCGCTCGGCCTCTCCGTGGCGGCCGCGCACGTACTGGCCGAGGCCGGAACCTTCGAGGGGCACCGGCCCACGGCGGTGGTCGGCCGCGACCCCCGCGCGTCGGGCGAGTTCCTGGAGGCCGCGGTCGTCGCGGGCCTCGCCAGCGCCGGCGTGGACGTCCTGCGCGTCGGTGTGCTGCCCACCCCGGCGGTGGCGTATCTCACCGGTGCGCTGGGCGCCGACCTCGGCGTGATGCTCTCCGCGAGCCACAACGCCATGCCCGACAACGGCATCAAGTTCTTCGCGCGCGGCGGCCACAAGCTCGCCGACGACCTCGAGGACCGCATCGAGTCCCTGTACCAGGAGCACCGCACGGGCGCGCCCTGGCAGCGCCCCACCGGCTCCGGCGTCGGCCGCGTCTCCGACTACGACGAGGGCTTCGACAAGTACGTCGCCCACCTCATCGCGGTCCTCCCCAACCGTCTCGACGGCCTCAAGGTCGTCCTGGACGAGGCCCACGGCGCGGCCGCGTACGTCTCGCCCGAGGCCTTCACCCGGGCCGGTGCGGAGGTCGTCACGATCGGCGCCGAGCCCGACGGCCTGAACATCAACGACGGCTGCGGCTCCACCCACCTGGACCTGCTGAAGCAGGCCGTGGTCGAGCACGGCGCGGACTTCGGCATCGCGCACGACGGCGACGCGGACCGCTGCCTCGCGGTCGACGGCACCGGCGCCGAGGTCGACGGCGACCAGATCCTCGCGGTGCTGGCGCTGGCCATGCGCGAGGCCGGGCAGCTGCGCGGGAACACCGTGGTCGGCACCGTCATGTCCAACCTGGGCTTCAAGCTCGCCATGGAGGCCGAGGGCATCCAGGTCGTGCAGACCGGCGTCGGCGACCGGTACGTGCTGGAGTCCATGAAGGAGCACGGCTACGCGCTGGGCGGCGAGCAGTCCGGCCACGTGATCATCCTCGACCACGCGACGACCGGCGACGGCACGCTGACCGGCCTGATGCTGGCCGCGCGCGTCACGGCCACCGGGCGCACGCTGGCCGACCTGGCCGGGGTCATGCGGCGGCTGCCGCAGATCCTGATCAACGTCCCGGACGTGGACAAGTCCCGGGTCGCCACCTCGGGCGAGCTGGCCGCGGCCGTCGCCGACGCCGAGCGCGAGCTGGGCTCCACCGGCCGGGTGCTGCTGCGCCCCTCCGGTACGGAGCCGCTCGTACGGGTGATGGTGGAGGCCGCCGACATCGAGCAGGCCCGCACGGTCGCCGGGCGCCTCGCCGACGCGGTGAAGTCGGCGCTGGGCTAAGCCTTCGCGGCGCCCCGTGGCGCACCCGGCCGGCGGATCCTCCGCGCGTGCTGGGTGCGCCACAGCAGTTTCCACGCCAGCAGCGTCAGCGAGCCGGAGACGATGATGCCGAGCAGGTTGAGCAGCAGCTGCTCCGCCGAGCCCCACATCTGGGCGAACTCCCCGTAGCCGAGCGCCACGGCCGCGTTCGCGGCGGCCGGAACCGTGGTCACCGAGATCGCCACGCCCACCAGCGCCCCCGATTTCGCCGACGTCAGCGACAGCATCCCGGCCACGCCGGCGAGCACCGCCACGACGAGGGAGAACGGGTCGGGCTGCCAGATGAAGCTGGTGTTGGGCCGCGGCCTGTCGAGTATCCCCGGGTGGAACAGTCCGAGCGCGTTCATGGCCAGGCTGAACAGGGTCGTCGCGGCGATCGCGAAGGCGAAGCCGACCAGCAGTGCGACCAGCGAGCGCGACGCGGCCTTCGGGTCGCGCCGCACCAGGCCCGTGCAGATCCCGGCGAGCGGCCCGAACTCGGGGCCGACGGCCATCGCGCCGACGATCAGGATCGCGTTGTCCAGGACCACACCGCAGGCGGCGATCATCGTGGCGAGGATCAGGAAGGCGCTGTAGGTGATCGTGAGGGTCGATTCCTCATGGGTGGACTCGGAGAGCTGCTCCCAGATCACCGCGTCGGCCCCCTCGCCCGGAGCTTCCTCCTCCGCCTCGTCGGCGCGCCGGGAGAGGGAGAGGTCGATGTTCTCGACGGCGATGGACCCGGTCCGGTCGACGCCGAGGGAGCGCATTTCCCGGAGCAGCTCGTCGGCCGACTCGCGCGCCACGTCGCACAGCACCAGGTCGCCCTCGGGATCGCGGGCGGCGCCCTTCAGTACGGCCAGATGCGTGGTGCCGACCGTCTGCTCGACCAGTTTCACCACCTGCTCGGTCAGGTGGTGCGGAGTGATCATCCTCAGATGCAGCATGGCCGCACCCTAGTGCTACAGCTTGCGCAGGCTCAGCTTTTGCACCTTGTGGTCGGGGCCCTTGCGCACGACGAGGGTGGCGCGGCCGCGGGTGGGGGCCACGTTCTCCAGCAGGTTGGGCTTGTTGATGGTCCGCCACATCGTCTGCGCGTACTCCAGGGCCTCCTCCTCGGAGACCTGGGTGTACTTGCGGAAGTAGGAGAACGGGTTCTGGAACGCCGTCTCGCGCAGCTTGCGGAACCGGTTGAGGTACCAGCGCTCGATGTCCTCGGGGCGCGCGTCCACGTACACGCTGAAGTCGAAGTAGTCGGCGAGGCCGACGCGGGTGCGGCCGTCCTTGCCGGGCAGGGCGGGCTGCAGGACGTTGAGCCCCTCGACGATGAGGATGTCCGGGCGGCGCACGACGAGCTGCTCGCCCGGCACGATGTCGTAGATCAGGTGGGAGTAGACCGGCGCCCTGACCTCGTCCTTGCCCGCCTTGATGTCGGCGACGAAGCGGGTCAGCGCCCGGCGGTCGTAGGACTCGGGGAAGCCCTTGCGGGAGGTCAGGCCGCGGCGCTGGAGCTCCTTCATCGGGTACAGGAAGCCGTCCGTGGTGACCAGCTCGACGCGGGGGTGCTCGGGCCAGCGGGCCAGGAGCGCCTGGAGCAGGCGCGCCACGGTGGACTTGCCGACGGCGACGGAGCCGGCGACGCCTATGACGAAGGGGGTGCCCTGCTGGGCGCCGTGGCCGTTGCCGGCGTCGCCGAGGAAGGTGTTCAGGGTGCCGCGGAGGTTGCTGGTGGCGCCGACGTACAGGTTGAGCAGGCGGGAGAGCGGCAGGTACACGTCCCGCACCTCGTCGAGGTCGATGACGTCGCCCAGGCCCCGCAGCCGTTCCACCTCCTCCGCGGTCAGCGGCAGCGGGGTCCGCTCGCGCAGGGCGCTCCACTCGGCCCGCGTGAGGTCGACGTACGGAGAGGCGTCCTGTGCCCGGCGGGGACCGGGGCGCTCCGTTGCGCGGTCCGGCGTACAACGCGTCGGCGAGGTGATCACACCGCCATTGTCGGGGCTCGGGGGCGCTCGTGGGTGGTGGGGTCGGTCACGTGGCGGATGGCGGGCGGGAACGCCGGGTGATCGGGGCGGGGCGGTGGCGGGCGGGGCGGGCTCGCGGCGGGGTTAAACACGAGTACGTCTCGATAGGGGGCCCGCCCGGTCTCGTGCGGATCACGATTCCGCCCGTGATCCGAAAACCCGTTCGCGTGATCGATGGCGAGCCGTACATTGTTCGTCGCCGCGGCGCCGACCTGCGCCCTGACGGCTTCTGTTCCATGGGGGAGATCGTTCGTGCGTACCACTGTCGTCCGTCGTGCCGTCCTGACCGCTTCGGCACTGTCCCTCAGCCTGCTGGCCACGGCCTGCGGCTCCGGTGACTCCGGTGCGAAGGCCGGCGGGGTGGACCCGCAGCCGTCCGCGTCCGCCCCGGCGGGGGCCAAGGGGAAGTCGGCCGCCGAGCTGGCCCCGCTGCTCGTCACCCAGGCAGACCTGCCCGAGTACGCGGTCGAGGCGGACGCGGCCGCGAAGGCCGGGGGCGGGCAGAGCGCCGTCCCCGACAAGGCCGAGTGCAAGCCGCTGGTCCAGCTCCAGTCCTTCGTGCCGCTGGGCAAGCCCGCCGGCACGGCGACCGTCGCCGCCAGGGAGAAGGCGAAGAAGCCGGGCGAGGGCGCGACGGTGGAGGACAAGCTCGACGCGCTCAAGGACGGCCTGAGCGTGACCCGTACCTCGGTCGGCCTCGCCTCCTACGACGGCAAGGGCGCCGAGGAGGCCCTCGGCGCGCTGAAGGCCGCGACCACGGCCTGCGCGGGCGGCTACACGGTCAAGGACGGCGCCGAATCCACCAGGATCGAGAAGGTCGGGTCCTCCCCGGCGGTCACCGCAGGCGACGAGTCCCTCGCCTACAGCACCGTGATGGACCTGAAGGACGGCGACAAGGCCACGATGCAGTTCGTGGTCGTGCGCAAGGGCGACACCCTGGCCACCTTCTACGCACTGAACCTGACCGGTGAGGCCGCCCAGCCGAAGGCGGTCGTGGAGGCGCAGGCCAAGAAGCTCGGATGAGAGCGGCCCGCGCGCGGCGCGCGGCCGCACTGGGCGCCTCGGCCCTCTCGGGGCTGACGCTGGCCCTACTGGCCACGGGATGCGGGACCGCCCGGCCCGCCATGGTGGTGGAGATCGTGCCGGCGGCGGAGGAGTCGCGCTCCGGGGCGGCCGACCACGCCGCGAAGGGGAGGGCGCGGCAGCTGCCGGCCCGGCTGATCGTGGCGCAGGGGGACCTGGCGGACCACAGGGTCAGCCCCGAGGGCGCGGACAGCGCCCTGGTGAGCGTGGACCGGCCCGAGTGCCGGGAGCTGGCGTACGCGGCCACCGGTTTCCTGCCGACCGGGCGGACCGGCTGGGCCAGGGCGTCGGTGGTGGCCGTGCCGGCGCCGCTGCCGCAGGAAGCCACGGAGCGGCAGAAGCGGGCCGCCGCCCAGGACGCGGCCAGCTCGACCGTGACGGTGGTGACCCTCGGTTCGTACGCGGGGAACACCGCCGGCGGGCACTTCGCCGAGGTGCGCGCCGCGGGCGAGGCGTGCCGTGCGGGCTACTCCGCGACGGCGAACGGGGAGACCGTCAAGGTGACCCGGGTCGTCCCGCACGCCGCGCACGGCGGTGACGAGGCGGTCGCGTACACGGTGGAGGCCGAGCGGGACGGCGAGCACTACGCCACCGAGCTGATGGTGGTGCGCAAGGGCGGCACGCTCGTGAACTTCGTGGCCGGACGCTCCTCGGGGGCGGCCGAACTCGCGGCTCCGGTGGTCGAGGCACAGCTGCGCAAGCTCGGCTGAGGCCGGTGGGGCGACGGCCTTCGGGCCGCCGGCCCGGACCGTCGAACGGCCGCTTCGAAAACGTCGTCAACCCCGCTCCGGTGGATTCGCCGGGGCGGGGTTTTCGTCCTGTTCGGGTACGGGGCAGACGGGTGGCCACGGCGTACGCTGCCGCCTATGTGCGGAATTGTGGGTTACGTAGGGGCGCAGTCTGCGCTCGATGTGGTCATCGCCGGACTGAAGCGGCTCGAGTACCGCGGCTACGACTCGGCCGGAGTCGCCGTGCTCGCCGACGGGGCGCTCGCCAACGTCAAGAAGGCCGGAAAGCTGGTCAACCTGGAGAAGGAGCTGGTGAGTCGGCCGCTGCCGGCCGGCCGCACGGGCCTGGGGCACACCCGGTGGGCGACCCACGGCGGGCCCACCGACGTCAACGCCCACCCCCACCTGGACAACTCCGGCCGGGTGGCGGTCGTGCACAACGGCATCATCGAGAACTTCGCCGAGCTGCGCGCCGAACTCGCCGGGCGCGGGCACCGGCTGGAGTCCGAGACGGACACCGAGGTGGTGGCGCACCTGCTGGCCGAGTACTTCGAGGCGGCCGGCGGCACCGGGGGCGGCGGCCTCGCGGAGGCGATGCGGCGGGTGTGCCGGCGGCTGGAGGGCGCGTTCACCCTGGTCGCCGTGCACGCCGACGAGCCGGACGTGGTGGTCGGCGCGCGCCGGAACTCCCCTCTGGTGGTGGGCGTTGGAGAGGGTGAGAACTTCCTCGCCTCGGACGTGGCCGCGTTCATCGCCCACACCCGCGCCGCGATCGAGCTGGGGCAGGACCAGGTCGTCGAACTCCGCCGCGACGGGGTCACGGTGACCGGCTTCGACGGTGCGCCCGCGACCGTGCGGGCGTACCACGTGGACTGGGACGCCTCGGCGGCCGAGAAGGGGGGCTATGACTACTTCATGCTCAAGGAGATCGCCGAGCAGCCGAAGGCCGTCGCCGACACCCTCCTGGGCAGGATCGACGCCAGCGGCCTGCTGACCCTGGACGAGGTGCGCATCCCCGCCTCGGTGCTCCGGGAGGTCGACAAGGTCGTGATCGTGGCCTGCGGTACGGCCTACCACGCGGGCATGATCGCGAAGCTGGCCATCGAGCACTGGACCCGCATCCCGTGCGAGACGGAGCTGGCCAGCGAGTTCCGCTACCGCGACCCGATCCTGGACCAGCGGACGCTGGTGATCGCGATCTCGCAGTCCGGCGAGACCATGGACACCCTGATGGCGCTGCGCCACGCGCGCGAGCAGGGTGCCAAGGTGCTGGCCGTCTGCAATACGAACGGCTCGACCATCCCCCGCGAGTCGGACGCCGTGCTGTACACGCACGCCGGTCCGGAGGTGGCCGTCGCCTCCACGAAGGCGTTCCTGACGCAGCTGGTCGCCTGCTACCTCGTCGCGCTCTACCTCGGGCAGGTGCGGGGCACGAAGTGGGGCGACGAGATCCGGGCGGTGATCCGGGAGCTGTCGGACATCGCCGCGGCGGTGGACACCGTACTGGAGACCATGGAGCCGGTACGGGCCCTGGCGCGCTCCCTCGCCGACAAGAACACCGTGCTCTTCCTGGGCCGGCACGTCGGCTACCCGGTGGCGCTGGAGGGCGCGCTCAAGCTGAAGGAGCTGGCGTACATGCACGCCGAGGGCTTCGCGGCGGGCGAGCTCAAGCATGGGCCGATCGCGCTGATCGAGAAGGACCTGCCGGTGGTGGTCGTCGTGCCGTCGCCGCGCGGGCGCTCGGTCCTGCACGACAAGATCGTCTCGAACATCCAGGAGATCCGGGCGCGCGGGGCGCGGACCATCGTGATCGCGGAGGAGGGCGACGAGGCCGTGGTCCCGTACGCCGACCACCTGATCCGCATCCCGGCGACCCCGACGCTGCTCCAGCCGCTGGTGGCGGCGGTGCCGCTCCAGGTGTTCGCGTGCGAGCTGGCGACGGCGCGCGGGAACGAGGTGGACCAGCCGCGTAACCTCGCAAAGTCCGTGACGGTGGAGTGAGCGAAGAGTGGGCGGGTTGTTCCTGTGATTGTCGGTGTGGGGATTGACGTTGCCGAGATCGAGCGGTTCGGCGCGGCGCTGGAGCGGACGCCGCAGATGGCCCGGCGTCTCTTCCTCGACTCCGAGTTGACGCTGCCGAGCGGCGAGCGGCGCGGAATCGCCTCGCTCGCCGCCCGGTTCGCGGCCAAGGAAGCCCTGGCCAAGGCCCTGGGGGCGCCCGCCGGGCTGCTGTGGACCGACGCCGAGGTGTACGTGGAGGACACCGGGCAGCCCCGGCTGCGGGTCTCCGGCACGGTCGAGGCGCGGGCTCTGGCGCTCGGCGTCAAGTCCTGGCACATCTCGCTGAGCCACGACGCCGGCATCGCGTCGGCCGTGGTGATCGCCGAGGGCTGACGGGGGGGGGGCACCGCTGGGGGGCGCGCCCGCGCCGCGGGCGGTGACCGCCGGGGGTCCGCGCCCGCCGTGCGGCAGGCTGGGGTCATGCGTACTGCTTACAGCGTGGAGACCGTACGGGCCGCCGAGCGCGAGCTGATGGCGCGGCTGCCGGAAGGCGCCCTGATGTCCCGGGCGGCGGCCGGACTGGCCGCCGTGTGCGCGGAGTTGCTGGCGCGGCGCCGCGGCCGGGTCTACGGCGCCCGGGTGGTGCTGCTGGCCGGCCCCGGGGACAACGGCGGCGACGCGCTGTACGCGGGCGCCCGGCTGGCCCGTCGCGGCGCCGGGGTGACTGCGGTGCCGATGGACCCGGCGCGGATCCACCCGGGCGGGCTGGCCGCGCTGCGGGCCGCCGGGGGGCGGGTCGCGGAGTCGGTGCCCGCGCGGGCGGACCTCGTACTGGACGGGCTCGTCGGCATCGGCGGCCGGGGCGGGCTGCGGCCGGCCGCCGCGGCGCTGGTGGAGCGGATCCCGACGGGGGCGCTCGTGGTCGCCGTGGACCTGCCGAGCGGCGTGGACGCCGACACCGGGGAGGTCGCGGGCCCGGCGGTGTCGGCCGACGTGACGGTGACCTTCGGCGCGTACAAGCCGGGGCTGCTCATCGACCCCGGGGCCTCGCGGGCGGGCGCGGTGCGGCTCGTCCCCATCGGGCTGGAACTGCCGTCCCCGGCGGAGCTGGAGGCGCTCCAGCACGCCGACGTGGCCCGGCTGCTCCCGGTGCCGACGGCGTCGAGCGACAAGTACCGGCGGGGCGTGGTCGGGGTCGTCGCCGGGTCGGAGGAGTACCCGGGCGCGGCCGTGCTCGCCGTGGCCGGGGCGCTGCGGGGCGGTGCGGGCGCGGTGCGGTACGTCGGACCGGCCGCGGACGCCGTGCTGGCGCGCTACCCGGAGGTACTGGTGGGGCGGGGGCGGGTGCAGGCCTGGGTGGTCGGTCCCGGGCTGGGGTCCGGGCGGGCCGCCGAGGCCGAACGGGCGCTGGCGGACCGGGACGTGCCCGTGCTGGTCGACGCGGACGGGCTGCGCGGGCTGGACCCGGCGGTGGTGCGCGCACGCCGGGCGGCGACCCTGCTGACCCCGCACGCGGGGGAGGCGGCGGCGCTGCTGGGGGTGGCGCGGGACGCGGTGGAGGCGGGGCGGCTGGCCGCCGTGCGGGAGCTGGCCGGGCGGTACGGGGCGGCGGCGCTGCTGAAGGGGTCGACGACGCTGGTGGCCTCCGGCGGGGCGGTACGGGCCAACCCGACGGGTACGCCCTGGCTGGCGACCGCCGGGAGCGGGGACGTCCTGTCCGGGCTGGCGGGGGCGCTGCTGGCCGGGGGCCTGGACGGGATGGACGCCGGGTCGGTGGCCGCGTACCTGCACGGCCTCGCGGGACGGACCGCGGCGGACGGCGCGCCGGTGGTGGCCCAGGAGGTGGCCGCGGCCCTGCCGGCCGCGTGGCGGTCGGTAGGGTCCTGACCCGGCCGTACGGGCCGTCCACGACCTGACCCGGTCGTGCGGGGTGGACACCGGGCCGGTCCTACGGTGCGGACACCGGGCCGGACCCCCCGCGTGTCCGGGGCGGACCGCGGGCACGCCCGGCCGTGGGCCGGACCCTGTCCGTACCAGCCGGACCCCCGGCCGCGCCCGGCCGTCGCGCCCGGTCGCCGGCCCCGCCCCTCCCCAAGGGCCCCGCCCTCCGAGCCACTGCACCGGCGGGGCCCGCCGTGGCGGCGGGCGGCGGGCAGAGCGGAGGCCGGGGGAGGGTTCTGAGACACTGTGGGCGATGAACGAGACACCGATGCGCGTGTACGCCGAGATCGATCTTGACGCAGTACGGGAGAACGTACGCGCCCTGCGCGCGCGGGCACCCCGGGCCGAGCTGATGGCCGTCGTCAAGGCGAACGCCTACGGGCACGGTGCCGTCCAGTGCGCCCGTGCGGCCCAGGAGGCCGGTGCCACGTGGCTCGGCACCGCCACCCCCGAGGAGGCGCTCGCCCTGCGCGCCGCCGGCATCGAGGGCCGCGTCATGTGCTGGCTCTGGACCCCCGGCGGGCCCTGGCGGGAGGCCGTCGAGGCCGGTATCGACGTGTCCGTCAGCGGGATGTGGGCCCTGGACGAGGTCCGGGCCGCCGCCCGCGCGGCCGGCCGTACCGCCCGCGTCCAGCTCAAGGCCGACACCGGCCTCGGCCGCAACGGCTGCCAGCCCGCCGACTGGGCCGAGCTGGTCGGCGCGGCCGTCGCCGCCCAGGCCGAGGGCACCGTCCAGGTCACCGGCGTCTGGTCCCACTTCGCCTGCGCCGACGAGCCCGGCCACCCCTCCATCGCGCTCCAGCTCGACGCGTTCCGCGACATGCTGGCCTACGCGGAGAAGGAGGGCGTCGACCCCGAGGTCCGGCACATCGCCAACTCGCCCGCGACGCTGACCCTCCCCGAGAGCCACTTCGACCTCGTGCGCACCGGGCTCGCCGTCTACGGCGTGTCCCCGTCGCCCGAGCTCGGCACCCCCGCCCAGCTCGGGCTGCGCCCCGCCATGACCCTCAAGGCCTCCCTCGCGCTGGTCAAGACCGTTCCCGCCGGACACGGCGTCAGCTACGGCCACCACTACGTCACCGGGGCCGAGACGCACCTTGCGCTCGTCCCCGCCGGCTATGCCGACGGCCTTCCCCGGAGCGCCTCCGGCCGCGGCCCGGTGCTCGTGGGCGGCAAGGTCCGGCGGGCCGCCGGACGGATCGCCATGGACCAGTTCGTCGTGGACCTCGGCGAGGACCTCGCCCGGGCCGGCGACGAGGTCGTCCTCCTCGGGGACGCCGGGCGCGGCGAACCGACCGCCGAGGACTGGGCTCAAGCGGCACACACGATCGCGTATGAGATCGTCACCCGTATCGGAAGCCGGGTTCCCCGGGTGTACCTCGGCGGCTGACAAGGCCGTCAGGGGCCGAGTGGCGCGTGCGAGTGCTGAGTGAGGACGGCGACGTCGTGAGCGAGAACTGGCGCAGGGCCGGCTGGGCTGGCGCCGCCATCGGTGTGCTGGCGGCCGGTGCCGCGGCCGGTGTCGCGGTCGAACGGATCACCGTGGGGCGCGGCATCCGCATGAAGGCGCGCCTCGCCCTCGACGCCGCCGGCGACTTCGGCTCGCTGCGCGGGACCGAGGGCGCGTGCCGCGCCGAGGACGGCACCGAGCTCTACTACGAGACCGACGAGCTGCCCGAGGAGGGTACGAAACGCCGGCTGCGGCCCAAGGATCCGGCGGCCGGCACCACCGTCGTCTTCTGCCACGGCTACTGCCTCTCCCAGGACTCCTGGCACTTCCAGCGCGCCGCCCTGCGCGGAGTCGTCCGCTCCGTCTACTGGGACCAGCGCAGCCACGGCCGCAGCGCCCGCGGCCTGGCCCAGGCCGACGGCGAACCGGTGACCATCGACCAGCTCGGCCGCGACCTGAAGGCCGTCATCGACGCCGCCGCGCCCGAGGGCCCGCTCGTCCTCGTCGGCCACTCCATGGGCGGCATGACCGTCATGGCCCTCGCCGAACAGTTCCCCGAGCTGGTGCGCGACCGCGTCCGCGGGGTGGCCCTGATCGGCACCTCCAGCGGCCGGCTCGACGAGGTGACGTACGGACTGCCCTCCGTCGGACTGGGGGCGGTGCGCCGCATCCTGCCCGGGGTGCTGAAGGCGCTCGGCTCCCAGGTCGAGCTGGTGGAGAAGGGGCGCCGGGCCACCGCCGACCTCTTCGCCGGCATGATCAAGATGTACTCGTTCGGCTCCCGGGACGTGGACCCCGGTGTGGCGCGCTTCGCCGAGCGGCTGATCGAGGCCACCCCGATCGACGTGGTCGCGGAGTTCTACCCGGCCTTCCAGACCCACGACAAGAGCGCAGCCCTCCAGCGGTTCGCGGACATCCCCGTCACCGTCGTCGCCGGGGACCGGGACATGATCACCCCGGCCGGGCACAGCGTGGCCGTCAAGGAGGAGCTGCCGGCCGCCGAGCTGGTGGTGCTGGAGGACACGGGGCACCTGATGATGCTGGAGCGCCCCGACCTGGTGACCGGGCTGCTGACCGGCCTGCTGGCGCGCACCGGAGCCGTCCCCGCAACGGCTAACGTTGGGGGACATGGAAGAAGTACCGCGGGAAGCGCCGCGCAGCCCGGCCGCTGAGGCCCTGGCCGAGGCCGCCGCAGAGACCCTGATCACCGTCGACTCGCCCGCCTCCATGCAGGAGCTGGGCCGCAGGATCGCCGGCCTGCTCCGCCCCGGCGACCTGGTCCTGCTGACCGGCGAGCTCGGTGCGGGCAAGACCACCCTGACCCGGGGGCTGGGCGAGGGGCTGGGGGTGCGCGGGGCCGTGACCTCGCCGACCTTCGTGATCGCCCGCGTGCACCCGTCCCTGGGCCAGGGGCCGGCGCTGGTGCACGTGGACGCGTACCGCCTCGGCGGCGGGCTCGACGAGATGGAGGACCTGGACCTGGACGTCTCGCTGCCCGAGTCCGTGGTCGTCGTGGAGTGGGGCGACGGCAAGGTCGAGGATCTCTCCGACGACCGGCTGCACGTGGTGATCGGGCGGGCGGTCGGCCACGAGGAAGTCCTGGACGACGTACGCGAGGTCGCGCTGCGCGGCGTCGGCGCGAGGTGGGCCGGCGCGGAGCTGGCGGCCCTGTCGGAGCGGTAGGCGGGCGCCCCGCGCGACTTCGTGGGACCCGGCGGAACGGGCGGAACCCGGTGGAACGGCGCCGGCCCGCCCGGCCCGGCCGTGATCCGGCGGATCCGCCGGCGGCCGTACCGCCGTGGTTCCGGCCTGCGC
Source organism: Streptomyces sp. NPDC029122 (assembly GCF_055569445.1). NCBI lineage: Bacteria > Bacillati > Actinomycetota > Actinomycetes > Kitasatosporales > Streptomycetaceae > Streptomyces > Streptomyces sp. NPDC029122. Next base: position 18,421 of record NZ_JBVHWK010000034.1, read on the forward strand.
GGCCGACAACGTACCGACAAGTCGTCGGGAAGATATTGCGTTGGCGTGGGCTCGCGTGATGACATGGTACCCAGCGCTGGTTAGGTCTACCTAAGTACGCGTTCCCGGGTCTCAGGAGGCAGCCATGTCGGCAGCAGGAGCAGAGCGAGCGCCCGTCGTGTCCATGCGGGCCCTGCTCGCGGCGGGCGTGGCCGCCACGGCGGTGTCCACGCCGCCCGCGCGCGCGGCGGCGGAGCCCGAAGAGGGGCCCGCGCCCGAAGCGGAACCGGAACGGGCCGCCCCCGAGTCGGAAGCGGCCTGATACGCACCTTCGGGTGAATCACGCTGCGTGGGCACGTCACGCCGCGTGAGGCGTCCCGCCCGGGGGAACGCCGTACGAGGGTCCCGCCGGGGCGTGCGGCCGTCAGGCGACGACGACGACCTTCGCGCCGATCGTCGCGAAGGCCCAGACCGCGTCACCGTCCGCCCGCGCCATGCGGATGCCGCCGGTCTTCTTCGTGGTGTCCGGCTCCGGCATCGAACCGTCCACCCGGGCGCTGAAGCCGATCGCGATGCCGTCCGCGCTGGCGAACCGCACGACGTGCTCGATCGGCACCCCGTCCGTGCCGGTCACCGCGCCCGCGCGCGAGCCGACGACATAACTGCCGGGCGCCGGGTGCACGGTGCTCGGCACCACCGCGAACGTCCTCGGCTCCTTGCCGTCCTCCGTGACCAGCCAGACCCGCTTCTGGGAGACCGAGTACACGACCCGCGGCCCCGTCCCGGAGTCGGCCGGCACCGCGGCGGGCTTCGCCGGGTCCTGCTTCGCGGGGGCCTGTCCCTGCGGCGCGGCAGGGGCCTGCGGGCCCGTCCTGGCGGGGTGCGCGGGCGCGGTCGCGGAGGCCTGGTAGCCCAGGAAGCCGATCGCTGCGATCGCCGCCGCGGTGAGCCCGGCCACGATTCCCGAGCTGCTGCGTGCCACCTTGCTCCACCTCTCCGCGCCATGGGTCGTCGAACTCCCGGCCGACCCGGGTGTGTCCCCGGTCGAAAGGTAGCAGCCGGGCCCCGCCCCGACCGGCCGCAAGGCCCTGGGGCCGGGGAGTCGTAGGCTGTTCGCGTGCTCTTGCTCGCCGTAGATACCGCCACGCCCGCCGTCACCGTCGCCCTGCACGACGGGGAGTCCGTCCTCGCCGAGTCGAACCAGGTCGACGCCCGCCGCCACGGGGAGCTCCTGCTGCCCGCCGTGGACGAGGTCCTCGCCGAAGCCGGGGTGAAGCTCGAAGCCGTCACCGGCGTCGTCGTCGGCGTCGGCCCCGGCCCCTACACCGGGCTCCGCGTCGGCCTCGTCACCGCCTCCACCTTCGCCGCCGTCCTCGGCGTCCCGGTGCACGGCTTGTGCACCCTCGACGGGCTCGCGTACGCCGCCGGGGCCGCCGGGATCGAGGGCCCCTTCACCGTCGCCACCGACGCGCGGCGCAAGGAGGTCTACTGGGCGCGCTACGAGGACCCGCGCACCCGCGTCGGCCAGCCCGCCGTCGACCGCCCGGCCGACATCGCCGACCGCGTCGCCGGCCTTCCGGCCGTCGGCCAGGGCGCCCTGCTGTACCCGGAGGTCTTCCCGGACGCCCGCGGCCCCGAGCACCAGTCGGCCGCGGCGCTGGCCGCCCTGGCCGCCGAGCGCATCGCGGCCGGGGCGGAGTTCCTCCCCCCGACCCCCCTCTACCTGCGCCGCCCCGACGCGCAGGTGCCCAAGAACTACAAGGTGGTCACCCCGCAGTGACCGCCCCGACCGCAGTGCTCCGCGAGATGCGCTGGTGGGACATCGAACCGGTGCTGGAGCTGGAACACGAGCTGTTCCCCGACGACGCCTGGTCGGCCGGAATGTTCTGGTCCGAACTCGCCCACGCGCGGGGCCCGCACGCCAACCGCCGCTACGTCGTCGCCGAGGAACCCGGGACCGGCCGCGTCGTCGGCTACGCCGGACTGGCCGCCGCGGGCGACCTGGGCGACGTACAGACCATCGCCGCGGCCAAGGACCAGTGGGGCACGGGCCTCGGCGCCCGGCTGCTCACCGAGCTGCTGCGCGCCGCGACCGCCTTCGAATGCGCCGAGGTGCTGCTGGAGGTACGGGTGGACAACACCCGTGCCCAGCGTCTCTACGAGCGGTTCGGCTTCGAGCCGATCGGCTTCCGGCGCGGCTACTACCAGCCCGGCAACGTCGACGCGCTCGTGATGCGCCTGACCGACCCGGCACAGACCAGAACCGAAAACCCTGAGAGCAGTGAGAGCAATGGCTGACGAACCGCTCGTCCTCGGCATCGAGACCTCCTGCGACGAGACCGGCGTCGGCGTCGTCCGCGGCACCACCCTGCTGGCCGACGCGATCGCGTCGAGCGTCGACGAGCACGCCCGCTTCGGCGGGGTCGTGCCCGAAGTCGCCTCCCGCGCGCACCTGGAGGCGATGGTCCCCACCATCGAGCGCGCCCTGAAGGAGGCCGGGGTCAGTGCCCGGGACCTCGACGGCATCGCCGTCACGGCCGGCCCGGGCCTCGCTGGGGCGCTGCTGGTGGGCGTCTCGGCGGCGAAGGCGTACGCGTACGCGCTCGGCAAGCCGCTGTACGGGGTCAACCACCTCGCCTCCCACATCTGCGTCGACCAGCTGGAGCACGGGCCGCTGCCCGAGCCGACCATGGCGCTGCTGGTGTCCGGCGGGCACTCCTCGCTGCTGCTGGCCCCCGACATCACCAGCGACGTACGGCCGCTGGGCGCGACCATCGACGACGCCGCGGGCGAGGCCTTCGACAAGATCGCGCGCGTGCTGCAGCTCGGCTTCCCCGGCGGTCCGGTCATCGACCGGCTGGCGAAGGAGGGCGACCCGAAGGCGATCAACTTCCCGCGCGGTCTGACGGGGCCGCGCGACGCGGCGTACGACTTCTCCTTCTCCGGCCTGAAGACGGCGGTGGCCCGCTGGATCGAGGCCAAGCGCAACGCGGGCGAGGAGGTGCCGGTGCGCGACGTGGCGGCGTCCTTCCAGGAGGCCGTGGTGGACGTGCTGACGCGCAAGGCGATCCGCGCCTGCAAGGACGAGGGCGTGGACCACCTGATGATCGGCGGCGGCGTGGCGGCCAACTCTCGGCTGCGTTCGCTCGCGCAGGAGCGCTGCGACGCCGCGGGCATCGTCCTGCGCGTGCCGCGGCCGAAGCTGTGCACCGACAACGGCGCCATGGTGGCGGCGCTGGGCGCGGAGATGGTCAGGCGCAACCGGCCGGCCTCCGACTGGGACCTGTCGGCGGACTCCTCGCTGCCGGTGACGGACCCGCACGTGCCGGGCACGTCCTCCCAGGAGCACGAGCACGAGGACGGCCACGGTCACGGTCACGCCCATGGTCACGGCCACGCGCACGACCACGACCACGTGCACGAGCTCAGCAAGGACAACCTCTACTCATGAGCACCGTCACCCTGATGTGGGAGGCCCGGGCCGTCGACGGCCGGGGCAACGAGCTCCTGGAGTGGGCCCGGGCGCAGGTCCTGGCCCGGGAGCCGGTGCGCCGCGAAGTGCTGCGCGCCCCGCAGGAACGGGTGCTCGTCATCACCTGGTGGGAGGTCCCCGAGGGCCTGGCGGCGGAGCTGCCCGAGCTGCCCGAGCCGGCCGCGGACCTGATCACCCGGGCGGTGCACCGCTGGCGGTTCGAGTCGGTGGAGACGACCGGTACGGGCTGAGGCGCCCGCCGCGGCGGGCCGCGGCCCTGGTCGGGGCGGCGGTCGAGGAACTCTGCGGCGAAGCTCGAAGGGCCGCCGTTAGGGTCGTGCGCATGCCTAGCCGTGACCTCCCGCCCCCGCCGCCGCCCGCGCACCTGTGCGAGTGGCTGGACGAGGGCGTCGTACGGGCCGACCGCGCGCGTTTCCTCGCGGACCTGAGCCGGCGCAGCCTGGGCCTCGGCCGGCTGCTGTCGCTCTGGGGCGTCGCGGCGGCCTTCGCGCTGGGCTGGACCCTCGCCGGGCTGGCCGTGACGGCCTTCGCGGCGGGCGGCCCGGCCGGCTGCCTCGCCGGGGCCGTCTGCTCCGTGGCCGGGACCGCCGTACTGCTGCGCGCCGGGCTGTGCTGCGCGCGCGGCGCCCGGCGGGAGCGGCAGGTGCGGCAGCTGTTGTGCGCGTGGGTCCAGGCGGGCCGGGACCCCGAGGCCGATGCCCGCCTGCGGGCTCCGGCGCGGAGCGCGGTGTGGCTGGCGGCCTCCCTGGCGCTGGGCGGGTTCGGCCTCTGGCTGGCCTTCGCGTCGGCGGCCGGGGCGCGGCCGGGCACGGACACGTACGGGGAGGTGGCGTACTGCACGGGCGTCGGCATGATCCTGTGGACCACCGCCCTGCTGGGGCTGGCCAAGGCCGCGGCGTACTCCCGCTGGACCCGCACCACGGCGCCGGCGGCGGGCGACCGGCCCCGGCTCCGCGTGGCGGAATCCCGCCTCGCGGGGGTGTGAGGAGCCTAGGAAGCCGGGTGGCCGATCAGCATTGAGGGGGCCCCCGCCACCCGCGTCAGGAAGACCGTCGCCGAGTTCGGGCCCTGCGGCTTGACCTTCCTGCGCAGCTCCTCCGGCTCGATCGCGGACCCCCGCTTCTTCACCGTCAGGGTCCCGACCCCCCGCTCGCGCAGCAGCGCCTTGAGCTTCTTCAGCCCGAACGGCAGCACGTCGGTGATCTCGTACGCGGTCGCGTACGGCGTCCGGCGCAGCTCGTCGGCGGTGATGTAGGCGATGGTCGGGTCGATGAGCCGCCCGCCCAGCTGCCCGGCCACCTCCGCGACGAGGTGCGCGCGGATCACGGCCCCGTCGGGCTCGTACAGCCAGCGCCCGACCGGCCCCGCCTCCGGGTCCGGCAGAGGTTCGGCGGTCTCCAGCCCGCGCGGCCCCGGCAGCAGGGTGGCCCGTACCGTGCCCGGCGCGGTGCCGAACCACAGGACGGCCTCCTTCACGTCCCCGTGGTCGGAGATCCACTCGGCCTCGGCCTCCGCCGGAACCGCCTCGTGCGGGATGCCGGGCGCGATCTTGATGGCCGCGAACCGGGCCGCGCGGGCCGTCTCCACCGCCCACGACAGCGGCGGCGAGTACGACTCCGGGTCGAAGACGCGGCCGCGCCCGCCCCGCCGCGCGGGGTCGATGAAGACGGCGTCGTACGAGGACACGTCCACGGCCGTCACATCGGCCTCCCGGACCTCGATCAGGTCCGCCAGTCCCAGCGCCTCGGCGTTGGCCCGCGCGACGGCCACCGTCAGCGGGTCGCGGTCCACGGCCAGCACCCGGATCCCGCGCCGGGCCAGCGCCAGGGCGTCCCCGCCGATCCCGCAGCACAGGTCCGCGACGCCGCGTACGCCGAGCCCGGCGAGCCGCTCGGCGCGGTACGCGGCCACCGGCGCGCGGGTGGCCATCTCCCCGCCTCCGGGGGTGAAGTACATCCGGAAGGCGTCCTCGGCCCCGAACTTCGCCACCGCCCGCTGCCTCAGCCGGGCCTGCCCCAGCGCGGCCGACACCAGCGCGGCGGGGTGCTCGCGGCGCAGCCGGGTGGCCACGGCCAGCTCCTGGGCGGGGTCGTAGTCGCGGAGCGAGGTCAGGAGGGCGCGGCCCTCGGGGGTGAGGAGCGCGGCGAAGTCTTCGGGGGTCACCGGTTCATTGTGGGCCAGCCGGTGGAAGGGGCGGGTCCGGCCGTGGTGTCGTCCGGGGCGCGGCGCCGCGCGGTGCAAGGATCCGCTGCTATGCAGCTTGTACGACAAACATCACATACTTCGCAGTATGGTCACCGGCTCGTGGGACGCCCGCGCGGCCGGTACGGGGTGGCCCTGGCCGCGCTGCTGGTCGCCGCCCTGGGCACGGGGTGCGGCGCCGCGGAGTCCGGGAAGCCCGCCAAGGGCGAGCCCGGCCAGGGGACGGAAGCGGGCGGCGCGGCCGGTGCGCTCGCCAACCCCGCCGAGAAGCTCAAAGCCGCCCAGCAGGCCCGCATCGCCGCGGCCAAGAAGTGGCGGCTGGCCAAGACGCCGCTCCTGGCCCCGGCCGCACCGAAGGAGAAGCCCGAGATCACCACGCGCGAGGGCTTCGAGGTCGAGGACCAGGACGAACTGCCCCCGGTCTTCACCACCATCCCGACCGAGGACAAGGTCGTCTTCCTGACCGTGGACGACGGGGCCGAGAAGGACCCCGAGTTCATCAGGATGATGAGCGAGCTGAAGATCCCGTACACGGCCTTCCTCAGCGACTACCTCGTGCGCGAGAACTACCCCTACTTCAAGGAGATGCAGGCGGCGGGCGTCACCCTCAACAACCACACCGTCAACCACCGCTACATGCCCGGACTCTCGTACGAGCAGCAGCGCGAGGAGATCTGCGGCCAGCAGGACATCATCCAGAAGCAGTTCGGCAAGCGGCCCTCGCTCTTCCGCCCGCCGTACGGCAACTACAACCAGGACACGCTGCGCGCCGCCAAGTCCTGCGGCATCAAGGCGGTCCCGCTGTGGAACGCCGAGGCGTTCGTGAACCGGATGGAATACCGCGAATGGGACCGCGATCTCCACCCCGGTGACATCATCCTGACGCACTTCCGGGGCCGGGAGGACTGGAAGGGCACGATGCCTGACATGATCCGTCATGTCATGAAGACCGTCACGGACAAGGGATACGCCGTGGCACGCCTGGAGGACTACTTGTGAGGTACGCGCGCCGGTTGGTAGCCGGGACGCTGACGGCCGGCGCGCTCGCGCTGTCCCTGACGGGATGCGGGAACAGCGTGGATCCCATTGAACGGCTGGGCCGCAAAACCGCTCAGGACACCGCTTCCCCCTCGGCCCACCCGTCCGCGCCGGCCCCCGCGGCAAGCTCCGCACCGGCCGGCACGGCGGGGGACGAGGCGTACCGGAAGTGGGGCCTGAAGGCCCCCGTCCAGTACGCCCCCAAGCCCGCCCAGAAGCCCCAGCTCCCCAAGGCCGCCCCGGGCAAGGCTGCCGTGCTGGACCGAATACCCGTCGCGCCGACGGAGAAGGTCGTCTTCCTGACCTTCGACGACGGCGCGGAGAAGGACCCCGAGTTCCTCAAGATGGCGACCGACCTGAAGCTGCCGATCAGCATGTTCCTGACGGACAACGTCGCTTCCTCGGACTACGGCCACTTCGAGAAGCTCCGCGACAACGGCTCCGGCAGCACGGTGAACAACCACACCCTGACGCACCCGAACCTCCGCACCCTCCCCTTCGCGGCGCAGAAGAAGGAGATATGCGGGCAGCAGGACCGCCTGGAGAAGCGCTTCGGCAAGCGGCCCCCGCTCTTCCGCCCGCCGTTCGGGAACTACAACGACGACACCCTCAAGGCCGCCGCCGAGTGCGGGGCCCCGACGGTGGTCCTGTGGCGGGCGTCGATGCAGGTCAACGACTTCCAGTACGCGGAGGGCTCCGCCCTCAAGCCGGGTGACATCATCCTGGCCCACTTCCGCGGCCCGTCGGAGCTCAAGGGCGCGACGGAGACCCAGATGACGGCGCGGATGCTCCAGCGGATACAGGACCAGGGGTACAGGATCGGCCGCCTGGAGGACTACCTGTAGGACTGCCTGTAGGGGCCGGGCCGGCTAGCCGGCGCTGCGGTCCGCGAGGGGACGGCGACGTTGCGCGGGGTCGGTCAGCGACAGCGGCTGCCAGACGCCGTCCGGGTGGTAGAGGTTGGTGCCCGGCGGCACGATCTCGTCGATCCGGTCCAGCACCCCGTCGTCCAGCACCAGATCGGCACCCTTGAGCGCGGCCTCCAGCTGCTCGGCCGTACGCGGACCGATGATCACCGAGGTGACGGCCGGATGCGCGAGCGGGAAGGCGAGGGCCAGCTCCGGCACCGTGCGGCCGATCCCGTCCGCCACCTCCGCGAGCCGCTCGACGGCCTCCAGCTTGGCGACGTTCCCCGGGATCGACAGGTCGAAGCGCGCGGGGTGCAACGCGGCCCGGCCGGTGGTCATGTCGATGGCGCGGCCCAGCCGGTGCCTGCCGCTCAGGAAGCCGGACGCCAGCGGGCTCCAGGTCAGCACGCCCATGCCGTAGCGGCGGGCGACGGGCAGGACGTCCCGCTCGACGCCCCGCGCGAGGATCGAGTACGGCGGCTGCTCGGTGCGCGGGCGCGGCAGCGCGCGGCGTTCGGCGACGTGGTGCGCCTCGGCGATCTGCTCGGCGGGGAAGGTGGAGCAGCCGAAGGCCCGGATCTTCCCGGCCCGGACCAGGTCGCCGAGGACGGACAGGGTCTCCTCGATGTCGGTCGAGGGGTCGGGGCGGTGCACCTGGTAGAGGTCGATCCAGTCGGTGTCGAGGCGCCTCAGGCTGTCCTCCACGGCCCGCGTGATCCAACGCCGCGAGTTGCCGCTGCGGTTGCGGCCCTCACCCATCTGGAAGTGCACCTTGCTGGCGAGCACGACGTCGTCCCGGCGCCCCTTGAGCGCCTTGCCGACGATCGTCTCCGACTCGCCGGCGGAGTACATGTCGGCGGTGTCCACGAAGTTGATGCCCCGGTCGAGGGCGGCGTGGATGATCCGGACGCAGTCGTCGTGATCGGGATTGCCGATCGCACCGAACATCATCGTGCCGAGGCAGTACGCACTCACCTCGATGCCGGTCCCACCCAGGTTTCGGTATCGCATGGTCATACCGGCGGACTGTAGGAGTTGGAGCGCGCTCTAGGTCAAGGGGTGGGAGGTGGGGTGGGGCGGGGTTTAGGGCGGGGCCTCGGCGGGGCGGTGTCAGAGCCGGTTTGGGGGGTTCCCGTCAGTCCCATCGTCCTTCCGTGTCGTGCCGGTCCCTCAAGGGCGCTCCTTCGTCGCGTCGCTACGCGATGGCCTTCGGCCACCCTTGACCGACCGACCCGCCCCGGAAAGCCGAAAGACTGCCGGGAACCCCCCAAAAGAACGGTCACGGGGCAGGAATGGAGGAACGGGTCCCTCAGTGATGAGGCGAGGGGCCCACGGCCGTGTCCCGCATCCGGGCCCGTGCACTGCCCGGCCAGGCCTGGGGCCCGGCTACCCGCACCACATGTTGACCAGGACGACATCCGGGACCGGTGGGCGCGACAGATCGCTACGCGCTCCTCCCGGCTTGGCGTCCGGCGGCCGTCATGGGCTGATACCCGCACCACATGTTGACCAGGACGGCATCGGCACCGGGGGCGCGACAGATCGCTACACGCTCCTCATTTCTCGGCGGCTGATGGCCGTCTCGGGCTGATAGCGGCGCTGGACGGTGATCACAGAGGGGGACCCTCCTGGCCCGGCTCGGCCGTCAGGATGGTGAGGAGTCCGGGGAAGCGGGCCTCGATGTCCGCTCGACGCAGTTCGGCCATCCGGCTGTTGCCCCGGTCGACCTGGCGGACCAGGCCGGCCTCCCGCAGGGTGCGGAAGTGGTGGGTGACCGTCGCCTTGGAAACGGGCAGGGCGAAGGAAGCGCAGGTGCGCGCCGTGCCTTCGGGGGCGGCTGCCAGCTCGCGCACCACCCGGCGGCGCAGCGGGTCGGCGAGCGCGGACAGCACTTTGCCGAGCTCGATTTCCTCGATCGCCGGGTGACCCTCGTCGTCGGGCATGGAAGCGACCTCCTCTCCTTAGGTATGGATTGGATCTTACCTTCGACGACTGCTAGCGTCCGGTAGGTACGAACTCAGTCGTACCTTCTATGGGGGAGAACTCTGATGGATCAGCTCGTCACCGTCGTGGGCGTCGCCCGCCCCAAGCCCGAACGCGCCGGAGAGCTCATGGACCTGCTGCTCTCCTTCGTCGAGCCCACCCGCCAGGAGCCGGGCTGCCTGGAGTACCACTTCCACGAGGACTGCGAGGAGCCCGGCGTCTTCGTGTTCTACGAGGTGTGGCGCAGCCAGGCCGACCTGGACGCCCACTTGGCGCTGCCGCACCTGCGGGACTTCTGGGAACACCGGATGGACTACTTGGCCACTGACCTCGAACTCCGCTTCGTGCACATGCGCAGCCCCCACGGTCACTGACCGTGCGGCCCTGATCGTCATGTGGTGCGGGTATCAGCCCCGGACGGTCGTCGGACGCCAAGCCGGGAGGAGCGTGTAGCGATCTGTCGCGCCCACCGGTCCCGGATGGGGTCCTGATCGTCATGTGGTGCGGATAGCCGGGCCCCCGGCCTGGCCGGGCAGTGCACGGGCCCGGATGCGGGACACGGCCGTGGGCCCCTCGTCTCGTCACTGAGGGACCCGTTTCTCCATTCCTGCCCCGTGACCGTTCTTTTGGGGGGTTCCCGGCAGTCTTTCGGCTTTCCGGGGCGGGTCGGTCGGTCAAGGGTGGCCGAAGGCCATCGCGTAGCGACGCGACGAAGGAGCGCCCTTGACGGGCCGGCGCGACACGGAAGGACGATGGGACTGACGGGAAACCCCCAAACCAGCTGTGAGGCGGGCCGACAGCACCCCGCCCCTCACCCCGCCCCCGCCCCCGTCCCCGCCCCCGCCCGTACCCCCACCCCCACCACCGGCGTGATCGTCGTCTCCGCCGGGTCGCGGGCGTCGGCTTCGCGTTGGCGTTCCGCGCTGTCGCTGATGCGCAGCAGCAGGGCGATCATGATCCAGTTCGCCAGCAGCGACGAGCCGCCCTTCGCCAGGAAGGGCAGGGCCTTGCCGGTCAGGGGGATCAGGCCCGTCACGCCGCCGGCGACCACGAAGACCTGGAGCGCCAGTGCCGCGGCCAGGCCCACCGCCAGCAGCTTGCCGAACGGGTCCCGCGCGGCCAGTGCCATGCGCAGGCCCCGCTGCACGAGCAGGGCGTAGACGAACAGGACGGCCATGACCCCGGCCAGGCCGAGTTCCTCGCCCACCGTCGTCAGGATGAAGTCGCTGCGGCCCGCGAACTTGATCAGCTCCGGGTGGCCCATGCCCAGGCCGGTGCCGGAGACGCCGCCGGTGCCGAAGCTGAACAGGGCCTGCGCGGACTGCTCCGAGTTGAGGCCCTGCGGAGGGTTCGGCGCGTAGATCGCCAGGGGGTTCAGCCAGGCGGCGACCCGTGCCTTGACGTGGGGTTCCGTCGAGCCGACCACGAAGGCGCCCGCGGCCGCCATGAGCAGGCCGCAGACGATCCAGCTGGTGCGTTCGGTGGCCACGTACAGCATCACCACGAAGACGCCGAAGAAGATCAGCGAGGTGCCGAGGTCGCGCTCGAAGACCAGGACGAGCAGCGACAGGATCCACACCGTGATGATCGGCCCGAGCTGGCGCATCGGGGGCAGGCGCAGGCCCAGGAACTTGCGGCCGGTCAGGGCCAGGGAGTCGCGGTGGACGACCAGGTAGCCCGCGAAGAAGATCGCGATCATGATCTTCACGAACTCGCCCGGCTGGAGCGAGAAGCCGAACAGGATGATCCACCGCTTCGCGCCGTACGTGTCCGCGCCGAAGAACGCCGGTGCGATCAGCAGGACCAGGGCGACGGCCATGGTGATGTAGATGAACCGCTGGAGCAGCCGGTGGTCGCGCAGCAGCGCCACGACCAGGATGCAGGCGGCGACCCCGACCACCGTCCACATCAGCTGGTCGGGCGCGTTCGCCACGGAGTCGTACCGCTCGATGTAGCCCTGGTCGAGCCGGTGGATCAGGACCAGCCCGAGCCCGGTCAGCAGCATCGCGAGCGGGAAGACCAGCGGGTCCGCGTACGCCGCGAACCGGCGGATGCCCAGGTGTCCCACCAGGGACAGCAGGGTCAGGCTGATGGCGAAGCCGGCGAGGTGCTGCGGCAGCTCGCCGTTCATGGCCAGTCCGGCGCTGACGTGGCCGAAGACGGCGATGCCGATGACCAGGACGAGCAGCAGTGCTTCGGTGCGGCGGCGGGCGCCCGCCGCCGTCAGCGGCCTCAGTCCGCGCACGGGGCGCCGCCGCCGAGGGCGTCCCGCTCCGGCCGCGGAGGGGGCGGCGGCGGGGCGGATGACCGGGTGGGGGCGGGGGAAGGAGAAGAGGACGGCGCGGCGTCCGGCGCACCCTGGGTCGTCACAGTGGTCGGCCGGGGGCCGATCTGCTCGGCAATGAGGCGCTTTATCTTCATATCTTCTACGACGTCGATGCCCTCCCCGAGGTTCCTTTCGGAATAACTCATTCCGGATCCTTCGTCGGGACGGGCCCTCGCTCGAGAGGTTTCCTGCGAAGGGATTCGGCCAGCTTCCGCGCGTCTTCGGCCGACAGGGCGCGCCCGCCCCAAGCGCCGCATACCGGGCGGAGGTCCCCCGGCGTCCCCGTGCGGGGCCGGGCGGGTCCGGCGGGGTCGGCGTTCAGCCGAACGGGGGGTTCGGCGGCCGGAATACGTGGAACCGGTGGAGCGTGTTGGCACTCCGCTTGACCGAGTGCTAATCGCCGGAATAGTCTCGCACCTGGCACTCGCCCCCGGTGAGTGCCAACACAGCGACAGGCAGGTCCGGCACCCGCGACGACGGATCGACCTGGTCGCCACCTCAGACAGTTAACCCCGGATCTCCGAAGGGGGAGGTCGGATCGTGACGACCGCCAGCTCCAAGGTTGCCATCAAGCCGCTTGAGGACCGCATCGTGGTCCAGCCGCTCGACGCCGAGCAGACCACGGCCTCCGGCCTGGTCATCCCGGACACCGCGAAGGAGAAGCCCCAGGAGGGCGTCGTCCTCGCGGTCGGTCCGGGTCGCTTCGAGGACGGCCAGCGTCTCCCGCTGGACGTCAGCGTCGGCGACATCGTGCTGTACAGCAAGTACGGCGGCACCGAAGTGAAGTACAGCGGCGAGGAATACCTCGTCCTCTCGGCCCGCGACGTCCTCGCGATCGTCGAGAAGTAATTCTCTTCTCCAGTTTTGCTTTGAGCTGCGCCCCTGGTCACCCTGCTGATGCCGGGCGGCGAGGGGCGTAGTTCGTTTCAGGCGGTCGCGGTGAGCGGCCGAGGATCGCAACGAGAGGGCGGAACCGCTCCCATGCCCAAGATTCTGAAGTTCGACGAGGACGCCCGCCGCGCCCTTGAGCGCGGCGTCAACAAGCTTGCCGACACGGTCAAGGTGACGATCGGCCCCAAGGGCCGCAACGTCGTCATCGACAAGAAGTTCGGCGCTCCCACCATCACCAACGACGGTGTCACCATCGCCCGCGAGGTCGAGCTGGACGACCCGTACGAGAACCTGGGCGCGCAGCTCGTGAAGGAGGTGGCGACCAAGACCAACGACATCGCGGGTGACGGCACCACCACCGCCACCGTGCTGGCTCAGGCGCTCGTCCGCGAGGGCCTGCGCAACGTCGCCGCCGGCGCCTCCCCGGCCGCCCTGAAGAAGGGCATCGACGCCGCGGTCAAGGCCGTGTCCGAGGAGCTCCTCGCGACCGCCCGCCCGATCGAGGACAAGTCCGACATCGCCGCCGTGGCCGCGCTCTCCGCGCAGGACGCCCAGGTCGGCGAGCTCATCGCCGAGGCGATGGACAAGGTCGGCAAGGACGGTGTCATCACCGTCGAGGAGTCCAACGCCTTCGGCCTGGAGCTCGAGTTCACCGAGGGCATGGCCTTCGACAAGGGCTACCTGTCCCCGTACATGGTCACCGACCAGGAGCGTATGGAGGCCGTCCTCGACGACCCGTACATCCTGATCAACCAGGGCAAGATCTCCTCCATCCAGGACCTCCTGCCGCTGCTGGAGAAGGTCATCCAGGCGGGTGGCTCCAAGCCGCTGCTGATCATCGCCGAGGACGTCGAGGGCGAGGCCCTCTCCACCCTCGTCGTCAACAAGATCCGCGGCACCTTCAACGCGGTCGCCGTCAAGGCGCCCGGCTTCGGTGACCGTCGCAAGGCGATGCTCCAGGACATGGCCACCCTCACCGGTGCCACCGTCATCGCCGAGGAGGTCGGCCTCAAGCTCGACCAGGCCGGTCTGGACGTCCTCGGTTCCGCGCGCCGCGTGACCATCTCCAAGGACGACACGACCATCGTCGACGGTGGCGGCAACGCCGCTGACGTCGCTGGCCGCGTCAACCAGATCAAGGCCGAGATCGAGTCCACGGACTCCGACTGGGACCGCGAGAAGCTGCAGGAGCGCCTGGCGAAGCTCGCCGGCGGCGTCTGCGTCATCAAGGTCGGCGCCGCCACCGAGGTGGAGCTCAAGGAGAAGAAGCACCGCCTCGAGGACGCCATCTCGGCGACCCGCGCCGCGGTCGAGGAGGGCATCGTCTCCGGTGGTGGCTCCGCGCTCGTCCACGCCGTCAAGGTCCTCGAGGGCAACCTCGGCCTGACCGGCGACGAGGGCACGGGCGTGTCGGTCGTCCGCCGCGCCGCGGTCGAGCCGCTGCGCTGGATCGCCGAGAACGCCGGCCTCGAGGGCTACGTCATCACCTCGAAGGTCGCCGAGCTCGACAAGGGCCAGGGCTTCAACGCCGCCACCGGCGAGTACGGCGACCTGGTCAAGGCCGGCGTCATCGACCCGGTCAAGGTCACCCGCTCCGCCCTGGAGAACGCCGCTTCCATCGCCTCCCTGCTGCTCACGACCGAGACCCTGGTCGTCGAGAAGCCGGCGGAGGAGGAGGCCGAGGCCGGTCACGGCCACGGTCACGGCCACAGCCACTGACGCTGACGCCGCAGGCACACGAGAGGCCCCCGTCCCGCCGTTCGTACGGCGGGGCGGGGGCCTTCCCGTTGCCCCGGTTCAGGGCCGCGGGCTCATGAGCCCATCGACTTCATCGGGTCCATCCCCAACTGGCGCATCATGCCCATGACGTCGTAGTGCCACCAGCCTTCGGCGATCATCCCGTCCTTGCAGCGGAAGGTGGTCTGGCCGGTCGCGCTGACCTTCTTGCCGGTGGGCGCGAGACCCATGAAGTCGCCGGTGTGCGTGGCGTTCCAGGTCCAGAGCGTGGTGACGAGGTCTCCTTCGGCGAGCTGCTGGTCCTTGGTGAAGGTGAACTCGAAGGCGGAGCGCCACATGGCGAGGTCCGCCATCAGGCCGTCGATCCCCTGGGTGTTGGGGTCGGCCTGGAAGATGTCGTGGTCGACGTAGTCGGAGGCGAAGATCTCCTCGGCGACCGACCGGTCACCCGACATGGCCAACTCGTCGAACATGCGGTCCACGAGCATCTTGTTGAGGTTCTCGTCGCGGACCACGTCCAGGTTGGTGAAGGTCGGCATCCCCTCGCAGAGGGCCACCATCTCCTGGAACATCGTGTCCGTCTCCGGGAGCTGGGAGTTCTTCATGGCCTCTTCGTACGAGGGGAATTCGACCACGTCCACGTAGTGGTTCTCGTTGTCGCGGTCCCTGGCCACGACGCTGTGGGTGACGGTCCGCTTGCCCTGGCTCTGTGAGACGTACCGGTCCAGCAGCTGATTGAGGTCGTCCTGCCGGCTGGTCTTGTAATCGATTATCTGTACGAATGTCATGGCGGTCTCCCGGGCTGGAAGGGACCTTTTCAGTTTAGGAAGGTTTGTCCCGGTCAGCCGCTTGGCCGGTGACCGGGAGGGCTACTGGGGCCCGTACTTGCGCCCGGTGCGCGAGGACACCCCGCCCAGCAGCCCGCGCGGCGTCAGCTTCACCACGCCCATCAGTGCCTTGTAGCGCGGGTCCGGGATCGACACGGTCCTGCCGCGGGCCAGGTCGGTCAGCGCGGCGGCCACCAGCTTGTCCGCGTCGAGCCACAGCCAGCCCGGGATGTTGTCGGTGCCCATGCCGGCCCGCTGGTGGAACTCGGTCCGCACGAATCCGGGGCACAGGGCCATCAGGCGCACTCCGGATCCGGCGAGGTCCCGCGCCGCGCCCTGGGTGAACTGCACGACCCAGGCCTTGCTGGCGCCGTAGGTGCCGCGCGGTACGAAGGCCGCCACCGAGGCCACGTTGATCACCCCGCCCCGGCCTCGGGAGCGCATCGACTCCGTCGCCGCCGAGGTCAGCCGCAGCACCGCCTCGATGTGCACCTTCAGCATGGTCAGCTCGTCGGCCATCGACACCTCGAGGTAGCGGCCCTTGTTGCCGAAGCCCGCGTTGTTCACGAGCAGGTCCACCGGGTGCTTGCGGTCCCCGAGACGGTTCTCGACGGCCTCGATGCCCTTGTCGGTGGAGAGGTCGGCGGCCAGCACCTCGGCCTCGATGCCGTGCCGGTCGTGCAGTTCGGTGGCCTGTTCGGCCAGCCGCTCGGTGTCGCGGGCCACCAGTACGAGGTTGTGGCCCTGGGAGGCGAGCCGCCGGGCGAAGGCGGCGCCGATGCCCGCCGTGGATCCAGTGATCAGCGCAGTCGTCATGTGCGCAAAATAGCCGCCCGCGCCGGCTTCCGTGCTTCCCCGGGCACGTGCGTGCGATCCGGTGCTCCGCCCGGGCCCCCGCCGGGGGTGCGCCCGCGTGGTGACGGCGGCCTCCTCAAAGGGACGACTGGGGGATTGGCGTCGCCGTCAAAGGCGGTCTTATGCTCGAAGGGTGATCGAGGCACGCCACCTCCGGATCCTGCGCGCTGTCGCCGGGACCGGTTCCTTCTCCGCAGCCGCCCGCGAGCTCGGCTGCACCCAGCCCGCCGTCTCCCAGCAGATGAAGGCCCTGGAACAGTCGGCCGGGACCCCGCTGCTGGTGCGCACCGGCCGGGAGATGCGGCTGACCCAGGCGGGTGAGGCCCTGGTGCGGCACGCCGCCGGGATCCTGGCCGGGCTGACGGCCGCCGAGGAGGAGGTCGCGGCCATCGCCGGGCTGCGCGCGGGCCGGGTCCGGCTCGTCTCCTTCCCGAGCGGCAGCTCCACGCTGGTGCCCACGGCGCTCGCCGCGATGCGCGCCGCGCACCCGGGGACGCGCATCTCCCTCGTCGAGGCGGAACCGCCGAGGTCGGTGGAGATGCTGCGCGAGGGCGACTGCGACGTGGCGCTGGCCTTCCGCTACGGCGGGGACGGCCCCGCGGCGGGAAGCGCGGCCGAGTGGGAGGACCTGGTGGTCACCCCGCTGCTGACCGACCGGCTCGTCGGGCTGGTTCCCGAGGGGCACCGGCTGGCGGGTGCCGAGCGGGTGGGCATGGCCGAGCTGGCCGACGAGCCGTGGATCGCGGGCTGCCCGCGCTGCCGCCGCCATCTGGTGGAGGTGTGCGAGGGGGCGGGGTTCACCCCGCGGATCGACTTCGCCACCGACGACTACCCGGCGGTGGTCGGGCTGGTCGGGGCGGGGCTGGGGGTGGCGGTGCTGCCGGAGCTGGCGGTGGAGTCCGTACGGGCGAAGGGCGTGAGCACCCTGGCCGTGGAGCCGGCCGTGGAGCGGGAGGTCGTGGCGCTGACCCTGCCGGACCTGGCGCGCGTACCGGCGGTGGCGGCGACCCTCGGCGAGCTGGTCCGGGCCGCCGCGCGCTGACCGTACGGGGGCGTACGGCCGGACGGGTGACGGCCCGGACCATGGGTCGCGGCGACACGCCCGGGAGCGCGCGCGGATCTGAGGAAACGTTCCTTCGGATGTTTTTGCGAAGGGGCGGCTGCCGGGAGGGGTCGGGCCGGGCCGGCCGTCAGTGCGGCGGGACGGTGCCGGTCGTACTGGAGGCGGGGATCAGCCGGTGCCGCGCGCGGCCCATCAGTTCCTCGCGTTCGTCCTCGGTGAGCCCTCCCCACACCCCGTAGGGCTCGCGGACGGCGAGTGCGTGCGCGGCGCATTCCGAACGCACCGGGCAGCGCATGCAGACCTCTTTAGCCGAGGCCTCGCGCGCACTCCTGGCCGCGCCCCGCTCGCCCTCCGGGTGGAAGAAGAGGGAGCTGTCGACCCCGCGGCAGGCGGCCAGTAGCTGCCAGTCCCAGAGGTCGGCGTTCGGTCCGGGGAGGCGGGAGAAATCTGCCATTGGTAGTCCTCTTGGTGCCGGTACTACGCGGATACGGTCCATGTCTCCACACCTACTGTCGTAGTAGATGTAAATATGACTCATTGGGAATCTAGCCTCAGACACATGGCAAACGGAAGGAAAGCCGCCAAATAGGGCATAGCTCCAGATGGAGGACAGTTGGCTCGTGGCTCCGGCGCCGTGATCGCTTCCTCACGTAGAGTGCCGAAGGTGTCCGTCCGACCCGTAACTCTTTCGAGTGACCATCGTTGAGAGAGCGAGTGCGGTTGAAACGAGAGGTTCCCGGACAGGTGTCCGAGGGCATCGATCGCACAGGTGACGATACGTACCAGCCTGGAGGCTCAAGGTGACGCGCATCAGCAGCTGCGGAGGGCGGTCATGACTTCCGTCCTCGTCTGCGACGACTCCCCGCTTGCCCGAGAGGCGCTCCGTCGCGCGGTTGCCACCGTGCCCGGCGTCGAGCGTGTGACGACGGCTGCCAACGGCGAGGAAGTCCTCCGCCGCTGGGGTGCCGACCGCTCCGACCTGATTCTGATGGATGTACGGATGCCCGGGCTGGGCGGTGTCGAGACGGTCCGCCGGCTCCTGTCCGCCGACCCGGGCGCCCGCATCATCATGCTCACGGTCGCCGAGGACCTGGACGGCGTGGCCCTCGCGGTCGCGGCCGGCGCCCGCGGCTACCTGCACAAGGACGCCTCGCGCGCCGAGCTGCGGGCCACGGTCACCCAGGCGCTCGCCGACCCCACCTGGCGACTGGCCCCGCGCCGGCTCCGCTCGGCCGAGATGGGGGCCGCCCCCACCCTGACCGCGCGCGAGATCCAGGTGCTGGAGGGCATGAGCCACGGCCGGTCCAACGCGGAGATCGGGCGCGAGCTCTTCCTCTCCGAGGACACGGTCAAGACGCACGCCCGCAGGCTGTTCAAGAAGCTCGGCGCCTCCGACCGGGCGCACGCCGTGGCACTCGGCTTCCGCTGGGGCCTCGTCCGCTGACCGCCGCACCGGCGGCCGGCGGCCGGCGCGGTCCCGTCCGCCACCGGCGGACGGGGCGGCAGGCGTCCGCCGGCGCCGCCGTGGCGGAAGTCCCGCCGCCACCCGGTGTTCCACCGGGGATTGGCGGGGCACAATCCGGGGGACGTGTCGCTTCGGGCGCGATGCCGCATCCTTGATGGTGTGCCGCATTCTTGGAGAGGTCGAGTCCTCCGGGACGACGATTCGGGCCGAGCGGAGGGGAGGGCGCAGATGACGAGTTCCGGCGCACCCGCTCATAACGCTTCGATGCACAACACGGACCGCGATGCCGCGAACGCTCCCGCGTCAAGGCACCATGGATTGATGCGCGACGACGAGGCCCTGGGGTCACCCGCGGCCACAGGCCCCACCGGCGCCGCCAAAGGCGGCAACGCCGGGGCCGTCGGCGCGCTCGTACGGCGCGCCGTCGACGGGGACGAGCAGGCCACGCACGACCTGCTGGCCTTCGTGCACCCCCTCGCCCTGCGCTACTGCCGCACCCGGCTGTCGCGGCTCCCGGGTGATGCCCGTCACTTCGTGGAGGACCTCGCGCAGGAGGTCTGCGTCGCCGTGCTGATGGCGCTGCCCCGCTACCGGGACACTGGCCGACCCTTCGAGGCCTTCGTCTTCGCCATCGCCGCGCACAAGGTCGCCGACCTCCAGCGGGCCGCCATGCGGCACCCGGGGAGCACGGCCGTGCCCTCCGACGAGATGCCCGAGCGGCCGGACGACTCGCTGGGCCCCGAGGAACGGGCGCTGCTCAGCAGTGACGCCGCCTGGGCCAAGAAGCTCCTCGCGAACCTGCCGGAGAACCAGCGCGAGCTGCTCGTCCTGCGGGTGGCCGTCGGACTGACCGCCGAGGAGACCGGCCAGATGCTCGGCATGTCCCCGGGCGCGGTCCGTGTCGCCCAGCACCGGGCCCTCAGCAGGCTGCGCGCGCTCGCCGAGCAGTGACCGCCGCGGAGCCGCGCGTTCCCTTTTCGTTCCGCTTTCTGTCGTAGGAAACGACGAAACTTGCGGTTGACCTTGGTCGTGGAATGAGACGCCCCGGGATCCCGTTAGCATGGACATCCGCGCTGAGCAAGACCATTTGGGAAGGTGTCATGACCGCCGACGGAGTGCCCGACAAATTCGCCACGCTCGGACTGACCTACGACGACGTGCTGCTGCTGCCGGGCGCGTCGGACATGGCCCCCGACCAGATCGACACCTCTTCCCTCATCTCGCGCAACGTCCGGGTGAACGTTCCGCTGCTGTCCGCCGCCATGGACAAGGTCACCGAGGCCCGCATGGCCATCGCGATGGCCCGCCAGGGCGGCGTCGGCGTACTGCACCGCAACCTCTCCATCGCCGACCAGGCCAACCAGGTCGACCTGGTCAAGCGCTCCGAGTCCGGCATGGTCACCGACCCGATCACGGTGCACCCGGACGCGACGCTGCGCGAGGCCGACGAGCTCTGCGCCAAGTTCCGCATCTCCGGCGTCCCGGTCACCGACTCCGCCGGCAAGCTGCTGGGCATCGTCACCAACCGCGACATGGCCTTCGAGTCGGACCGCAGCCGCCAGGTGCGCGAGGTCATGACCCCGATGCCGCTGGTCACCGGCAAGGTGGGCATCTCCGGCGTGGACGCCATGGAGCTGCTGCGCCGCCACAAGATCGAGAAGCTGCCGCTCGTCGACGACGCGGGCATCCTCAAGGGCCTCATCACGGTCAAGGACTTCGTCAAGGCCGAGAAGTACCCGAACGCCGCCAAGGACAAGGACGGCCGGCTGCTCGTCGGCGCGGCCGTCGGCGTCGCCGGCGACGCGTACGAGCGCGCCCAGGCGCTGATCGAGGCCGGCGCCGACTTCATCGTCGTCGACACCGCCCACGGCCACTCCCGCCTGGTCGGCGACATGGTCGCCAAGATCAAGTCGAACTCCTCCGTCGACGTCATCGGCGGCAACGTCGCCACCCGCGACGGCGCCCAGGCGCTGATCGACGCCGGCTGTGACGGCATCAAGGTCGGCGTCGGTCCCGGCTCCATCTGCACCACCCGCGTCGTCGCCGGCATCGGCGTCCCGCAGGTCACCGCCATCTACGAGGCCGCCCTCGCCGCCAAGGCCGCGGGCGTCCCCGTCATCGGCGACGGCGGTCTCCAGTACTCCGGCGACATCGCCAAGGCCCTCGTCGCGGGCGCCGACACGGTCATGCTCGGCTCGCTGCTCGCGGGCTGCGAGGAGTCCCCGGGCGAGCTGCTCTTCATCAACGGCAAGCAGTTCAAGTCGTACCGCGGCATGGGCTCGCTCGGCGCGATGCAGACCCGCGGCGACCGCAAGTCCTTCTCCAAGGACCGCTACTTCCAGGAGGGGGTCGGCGGCGACGACAAGCTGATCCCCGAGGGCATCGAGGGCCAGGTCCCCTACCGCGGCCCGCTCTCCGCAGTCGTCCACCAGCTGGTCGGCGGTCTGCGCCAGTCGATGTTCTACGTCGGCGGCCGCACCGTCCCCGAGCTCCAGGACCGTGGCCGCTTCGTCCGGATCACCTCGGCGGGCCTCAAGGAGAGCCACCCGCACGACATCCAGATGACGGTGGAAGCACCGAACTACAGCCGCAAGGGCTGAGTACGAAGACCGCTCGAGGGGGCGGGCCCGGGCGGGGCCGCCCCCCCCCCCCTTCCCCCACCCCCCCCCCCACGGTCACCCGAACAGCAGGCCCCCCCCCCCCCGGGGCCTGGGCGGGTAGAACCCAAGGAAAAAACCCCCAAG
>NZ_JBVHWK010000034.1:39941-41372 GCF_055569445.1 Streptomyces sp. NPDC029122
GCGGGCCTCAAGGAGAACCACCCAAACAACAGCAAGGGGAAGGGGAAAGAACCAACCCACAGCAGAGGGGGAGGGGCAAGAAGACCTCTCGGGGGGGCGGCCCCGCCCGGCCCCGCCCCCTCAGTCGTGCCCCGGCCGTCCGTACAGCGGTCACCGGGACGCGGGCCCCCGCCC
The DNA here is from genome assembly GCF_055569445.1 of Streptomyces sp. NPDC029122. Classification (NCBI taxonomy): domain Bacteria; kingdom Bacillati; phylum Actinomycetota; class Actinomycetes; order Kitasatosporales; family Streptomycetaceae; genus Streptomyces; species Streptomyces sp. NPDC029122. The sequence goes on from NZ_JBVHWK010000034.1 coordinate 40,116, forward strand.
TTCGGGGATACTGGACGGGCAGACCCAGAGGAAAGGCCACCACACGTGACTGAGATCGAGATCGGGCGCGGCAAGCGCGGCCGCCGGGCGTACGCCTTCGACGACATCGCCATCGTCCCCAGCCGGCGTACGCGGGACCCGAAGGAGGTCTCGATCGCCTGGCAGATCGACGCGTACCGCTTCGAGCTCCCCTTCCTGGCCGCCCCCATGGACTCCGTGGTCTCCCCGCGGACCGCGATCCGCATCGGCGAGCTCGGCGGCCTCGGCGTGCTGAACCTCGAAGGTCTGTGGACCCGCTACGAGGACCCGCAGCCGCTGCTGGACGAGATCGCGGAGCTGGACGAGGCGAGGGCCACCCGCCGCCTCCAGGAGATCTACTCCGCGCCGATCCAGGCCGACCTGATCGGCCGGCGGATCAAGGAGGTGCGCGACTCGGGCGTCGTCACGGCCGCCGCGCTCTCCCCGCAGCGCACCGCGCAGTTCTCCAAGGCCGTCGTCGAGGCGGGCGTGGACATCTTCGTCATCCGCGGCACCACCGTCTCCGCGGAGCACGTCTCCGGCGCCGCCGAGCCGCTGAACCTCAAGCAGTTCATCTACGAGCTGGACGTCCCGGTCATCGTCGGCGGCTGCGCCACCTACACGGCGGCCCTGCACCTGATGCGCACCGGCGCCGCGGGCGTCCTCGTCGGCTTCGGCGGCGGCGCCGCGCACACCACGCGCAACGTGCTCGGCATCCAGGTCCCGATGGCCACCGCCGTCGCCGACGTGGCCGCGGCCCGCCGCGACTACATGGACGAGTCCGGCGGCCGCTACGTCCACGTCATCGCCGACGGCGGCGTGGGCTGGTCCGGCGACATCCCGAAGGCCGTGGCCTGCGGTGCCGACGCCGTGATGATGGGCTCCCCGCTGGCCCGCGCCACCGACGCCCCGGGCAAGGGCAACCACTGGGGCATGGAGGCCGTCCACGAGGACGTGCCGCGCGGCAAGAAGGTCGACCTGGGCACCGTCGGCACCACCGAGGAGATCCTCACCGGCCCGGCGCACAACCCGGACGGCTCGATGAACCTCTTCGGCGCGCTGCGCCGCTCGATGGCCACCACCGGCTACAGCGAGCTCAAGGAGTTCCAGCGGGTCGAGGTCACGGTCGCGGACTCGCAGCACAGCCGCTGACCGCTCTTCGTACGAAGCCGGAGGGGGGGGGGGGAAGGAAGGGGGGGGGGGGGCGGGGGGGGGGGGGGGGGTGGGGGGGGTGGGTTG
>NZ_JBVHWK010000034.1:41382-87001 GCF_055569445.1 Streptomyces sp. NPDC029122
TGATAGCCCAATCCCCCCCCCCCCCCCCCCCCCCTCCCCTCCCCCCCCCCCCCCCCCCCCCCCCCCCCCCCCCCCCCCCCCCCCCCTCCGGCGTGGGCGGTGCGGCCGGTCAGGCGTTGGCCTTCTTGGCCGCCCCGAAGGCGACGAGCACGCTGATGCCGATGTAGGCGAAGGCCCAGCCGTCCATGCTCTTCTGGGTGATGTCGTTCAGGCCGCTGATGCCGATCTTGTCGATCAACTCGGTCAGGCCGACCTTGTTGAGGTCGGCCAGGGCGAGCGCGAAGAGGAACATCTTCCCGAGGTAGACGCCGCCGATCGAAAGCAGGCCCGCGATCGCGGGCATGATCGGGCTGCGGCCGCCGATCTTTCCGGCGGCGAAGCCGACGAGGAGCCCGATGCCGATCGCGCCGAAGGCCCGCTCCCGGTCCATGGCGTACATGAGGCCGCCGTACGCGGCCGCCGCGATCAGTGCGGCCACGACGGCGGCCGCGACGCCCAGGCCGACGTTGCCGCCGCGGGCCGGTGCCGGGGCGGGGGCCTCGGTGGAGGGCGAGGGCGCGGGAGGCTGGAAGTTCTGGCTCATCGGGAAATCCCCCCCAGGGATTCGGGCGCACCGCGGCCGTCAGGCGTAAGTGCGGGATAAGTGACGCCGCAGGCTAACAGGGGACGGTGACATTCCAGCGGGAGATTCCGGTCGGATGATCGAACCGGAACCCGCCCGCGATCCGGGGAAGGGGCCGGTCAGAGGCGGTGGGCCGCGCCGGCGGGGCTGGCGCCGCGGGTGTCGAGGAGGAGCTGGGCCTTCACCGCCAGGCCCTGCATGTCGTACGTGCGGTGGTGCTGGAGCAGGATCGTCAGGTCGGCGTTCGCGGCGGCCTCGTAGAGCGAGTCGGCGCGCGGTACGGGCTGGTCGCGGACCCGCCAGCCCGCGATGTACGGGTCGTGGTAGCTGATCAGCGCCCCGAGGTCGAGGAGCCGGCTGGCGATCTCGCCGGCCGGGGAGCCCTCCTGGTCGGCGAGGTCGGGCTTGTAGGTGACGCCCAGCAGGAGGACGCGGGCCCCGCGCGCGGACTTGCCGTGTTCGTTCAGCAGGGTGGCGCAGCGCTGGATGACGTACTGCGGCATCCGGTTGTTGATCTCCTGCGCCAGGCCGACCATGCGCAGGGGGTGGCCGGGGGTGCGGGTGGTGTGGGGGAGGTAGTTGGGGTCGAGGGGGACGCCGTGGCCGCCGACGCCGGGGCCGGGACGGAAGGCCTGGAACCCGTACGGCTTGGTCTCGGCGCAGCGGATGACGTCCCACAGGTCGACGCCGAGGTCGTGGCAGAGGACGGCCATCTCGTTCATCAGGGCGATGTTGACGTGCCGGTAGTTGGTCTCCAGGAGCTGCACCGTCTCGGCCTCGCGCAGGCCGCGGGCCCGGACGACCTTGTCGGTGAGGCGGGCGTAGAAGGCGTGCGCGGACTCGGTGCAGGCGGGGGTGAGGCCGCCGATCACCCTGGGGGTGTTGGAGATGGTGTGGGTCCGGTTGCCCGGGTCCAGGCGGCTGGGGGAGTAGGCCAGGTGGAAGTCCCGGCCGGCCCGCAGGCCGGAGCCCTCCTCGAGGACGGGACGCAGGTAGTCCTCGGTGACGCCCGGGTGGGCGGCGGACTCGAGGATCACGGTGGTGTGCGGGCGCAGCCGGGCCGCGAGGGTGCGGCCGGCCTCGCCGACGGCCCCGAGGTCCAGCGCGCGGTCGGCGCCGAGCTGGGTGGGGGCGCAGATGACGGCGGTGCGGACCCGGCCGAGCTCGGCGGGGTTGGTGGTGACCCGGAAGCCGGCCGCCGACATGCGGCGGATCTCGGCGGCGGTGAGGGTGCTGTCCGTGGCGGGGCCGCTGTCGTAGCCGACGGTCTCGATTCCGGCGGCCACGGCCGCCTGGGCGAGGGGGAGGCCGAGGTGGCCGAGTCCGATGACGGCGAGATCTGCGGGCATGGGGGGCCGTCCCTTCCCTTCCCTGGCATGCATGAGGGGGCGGTGCGCGCAAGTCCTGTGGACGACTGGAGCTGGCGCAATGTCAGACTAGGCGTATATATGACAGATATGTCGCATTGTGGGGTGGTGGTCGCCGTTGTGTTGTCCACAGGCGGTGGCTGATGTGGGTGCGGCCGGTCAGAATCGTGGAGCGGGGGATGTGAGCGGGATCACCCGCACCGAGCGGGTACGGCCCGCACCAACGGGAGGCAGCCGTGAGGACAGCGACACTGGGACCGGCGCAGCGCTCGGAGGCGCTCGCCCGGATGGCCGAGCGGGAAATGGACGTGCTGGTCGTCGGTGCGGGGGTGGTCGGCGCGGGCACCGCACTGGACGCGGTCACCAGAGGCCTGTCGACGGGGCTGGTGGAGGCCCGTGACTGGGCGTCCGGGACGTCGAGCCGGTCGAGCAAGCTGATCCACGGGGGCCTGCGCTACCTGGAGATGCTCGACTTCGCGCTCGTACGGGAGGCGCTCAAGGAGCGCGGGCTGCTGCTGGAGCGGCTCGCCCCGCACCTGGTGAAGCCGGTGCCCTTCCTGTACCCGCTCCAGCACAAGGGCTGGGAGCGGTTCTACGCCGGCTCGGGCGTGGCCCTCTACGACGCGATGTCCGTCTCCAGCGGACACGGACGCGGGCTGCCCACCCACCGCCACCTCTCGCGCAAACGGGCCCTGCGCATCGCGCCGGCCCTGCGCAAGGACGCCCTGGTGGGCGCCCTCCAGTACTACGACGCCCAGATGGACGACGCCCGCTACGTCGCCACGCTGGTCCGGACGGCCGCGGCGTACGGGGCGCACTGCGCCAACCGGGCGAGGGTGGTCGGCTTCCTGCGCGAGGGCGAGCGGGTCGTCGGGGCGAAGGTGCGCGACGTCGAGAGCGGCGGCGAGTACGAGATCCGCGCGAAGCAGATCGTGAACGCGACCGGGGTGTGGACGGACGACACCCAGGCGCTCATCGGGGAGCGCGGGCAGTTCCACGTACGGGCCTCGAAGGGGATCCACCTGGTCGTCCCGAAGGACCGGATCCACTCGAACACCGGGCTGATCCTGCGGACCGAGAAGTCGGTGCTGTTCGTGATCCCGTGGGGCCGCCACTGGATCGTGGGGACCACCGACACGGACTGGGACCTGGACAAGGCACACCCGGCGGCGTCGAGCGCGGACATCGACTACCTGCTGGAGCACGTGAACTCGGTACTGGCCGTGCCGCTCACGCGGGACGACGTCCAGGGGGTGTACGCGGGCCTGCGGCCCCTGCTGGCCGGGGAGTCGGACGCGACCAGCAAGCTGTCCCGCGAGCACACCGTGGCCCACCCGGTGCCGGGCCTGGTCGTGGTGGCGGGCGGCAAGTACACGACGTACCGGGTCATGGCGAAGGACGCGGTCGACGAGGCGGTGCACGGGCTGGACCAGCGGGTCGCGGAGTGCGTGACGGAGGACGTGCCGCTGGTGGGGGCGGAGGGATACCGGGCCCTGTGGAACGGCCGCGCCCGCATCGCCGCCCGGACGGGGCTCCACGTGGTGCGGGTGGAACACCTGCTGAACCGCTACGGATCGCTGACGGAGGAACTGCTCGACCTGATCGCCGCCGACCCCGGGCTGGGGGAGCCGGTGACCGGGGCGGACGACTACCTGCGGGCGGAAATCGTCTACGCCGCCTCGCACGAGGGGGCGCGGCACCTGGACGACGTGCTGACGCGGCGGACCCGGATCTCCATCGAGACCTTCGACCGGGGCACGCGATCGGCGCGCGAGTGCGCGGAGTTGATGGCGCCGGTGCTGGGCTGGGACGAGCAGCAGATCGAGAAGGAGGTCGAGCACTACGGGAAGCGGGTCCAGGCGGAGCGGGAATCGCAGCGCCAGCCCGACGACCAGACGGCGGACGCGGCACGGCTGGGGGCGCCCGACATCGTTCCGTTCTGACGTCCCGCGCACGAAGCGCGCTGCGCCTCACGCCGCCTGACGGGCCGGAGCTCCGCGTCCGCACGGACGTCTTCCCGGCCCGGAAGCCGGGGCATCCTGTAGTTGGCCGGCAAAGGGAACCGCCGGACCCGGGGCTCCCGTCGGATGCGGAGTGAGCAACAATGAGGTTTCCGCCGGGGTGGATTACCGTGCCCCCCGGCGGCTGCCGATGCAGCCGGGGCAGGCTGCACGATCGCAGAGGGGACGCATGTCGAAGCCGGAGCACACCGAGTCGTCTGCCGGGGCGCCTACGGCGAAGCTGGATGGCGGGGCCGCGGCTGCTCCGGCGGACAGGCGCCCCGAGGAACCCGGGCCCACCGAGGACGCGGGGCCCGCCGACGACGCCGGTCCCGCGACGGCCGAGCCGTCCGCCGTGCCCCGGCCGCGGTCCGGCGCGACCGCGAACGGGCCCGCGTCCGCGGCGCAGGCGGATTCTGACGCCGCGAACGGCGCGAGCGCCGAAGCGGAATCCACTCCCGGAGACGCGAAGAAGCCCGGGGATGCCGCGCCCGGGGACGCGAAGCTCGGGGACGCGAGGCCCGAGGACGCCGCGCCCGAGGACGCGAGGCCCGAGGATGCGAAGCCCGGGGACGCGAAGCCCGAGGGCGCGAAGCCCGTGGGTACCGCGCCTGAGGACGCCGAGAAGCCCGGGGGCGCGGGCAAGGGTGGTTCCGGCGCCGTGAAGTCGGCGGCGAAGCCGCAGGCCGGCGCCGCGAAGGCGGAGGACGCCGGTTCCGGTGCCCCGCCCGTCAAGCCGGCCGCGGCGAAGGCCGTTCCCGCGAAGGCCGCGGCCGCGGAGGCGGACGCCGGCGAGGGCGACGCCGGCGAGACGGCCGAAGACGCCCGGCGCGCAGGGCGGTTGCTGGCCGGCCGGTACCGGCTGGGCGCCGTACTCGGCAAGGGCGGCATGGGCACCGTGTGGCGCGCCGAGGACGAGGTCCTCGGCCGGACGGTCGCCGTCAAGGAACTCCGCTTCGGCAACGGCGTCGACGAGGACGAGAAGCGCCGCCTCATCACCCGGACCCTCCGCGAGGCCAAGGCCATCGCGCGCATCCGCAGCGAAGGTGCCGTCACCGTCTTCGACGTGGTCGACGAGGACGCCCGGCCCTGGATCGTCATGGAGCTCATCGAGGGCTCCTCGCTCGCCGAGTTCGTCCGCGAGAACGGCCCGCTGACCCCGCACCGCGCGGCCGAGGTCGGCCTCGCCGTGCTCGACGTGCTCCGCGCCGCGCACCGGCAGGGGATCCTGCACCGCGACGTGAAGCCGTCCAACGTGCTCATCGCCGCCTCCGGCCGCGTCGTGCTCACCGACTTCGGCATCGCGCAGGTGGAGGGCGACCCCTCCATCACCTCCACCGGCATGCTCGTCGGCGCCCCTTCGTACATCTCCCCGGAGCGCGCCCGCGGCAGCAAGCCCGGCCCGCCCGCCGACATGTGGTCGCTCGGCGGCCTGCTGTACGCGGCCGTCGAGGGCGTGCCCCCGTACGACAAGGGCAACGCGCTCGCCACCCTGACCGCCGTGATGACCGAGCCCGTGGACCCGCCGCGGAACGCCGGCCCGCTGACCGAGGTCATCTACGGGCTGCTGGTCAAGGACCCGGCCCGGCGCCTCCGTGACGACCAGGCGCGGGCGATGCTCACCGCCGTGGTCAACGCCCCCGAGCCCGTGGCCGTCGAGCCGGACCCGCAGCCGGTCCCGCCGGCCGAGGAGACCCGCCCGATCTCCCTCACCAAGGCCGACGCGGCCGCCGAGAAGGCGGCGAAGAAGGAACGCGAGCGCCGTGAGCGCGAGCAGCGCGAGCGGACCCGCGCCGCGCTGAAGGCCACCCGCAAGGCGGCCGCCGCCGAGGCCGCCGCCGCTTCCGCGGCCCCGCCGGCCCGGCCCGCGCAGCCCGTGGCCCCCCTCACCGACGTGATGTCGCGCCGCACCATCGTGCTGGCCATAGCCGGTGTGGTCGTGGTCCTCGCGGTGCTCGGCTCGCTCATCGCGTACATGGTCAACGGTGACGACAAGGACGGCCGCGCGGACGAGGGCAAGGGCGGCCCCGGCCCGGCCGTGACGGGCAGCCCCTCGCCCGGCGGCTCCGCCGGCAACGCCCCGGCCTCGGCCGGTTCCTCGCCGAGCGCGAACCCGAGCGGCACGCCCGGCACGCCCGCACCCAGCAGCAGCGCAGACCAGGGCCAGGGCCAGGGACAGGGCCAGGGACAGGGGCAGAACCAGGGCCAGGGCCAGGGCCAGGGGGCCAGCCCCGGCGGCCCCGCCGCCGGACTCCCGGCCGGTTTCGCCACCGTGACGGACCTGCGGTACCACTTCTCGATGGCGATGCCCGAGGGCTTCCACCAGACCGACACCGCGGGTGCCGACTCCGGCGCTATATACAGCCGCGACGGCGGCTTCCCCCGGATCCAGGTCGACTACACCAACAGCCCGGGCAACGACGCCCGCCTCGCCTGGGCCAAGCTCGCCCCGGCCGTGGCGGGCAGCAGCAAGGGTTACCGCCAGATCCGCCTGGACACGGTGGACTACCGGGGCTACCCGACCGTCGCCGACTGGGAGTTCGAGCGGGAGCAGCAGGGCGTACGGGTACGCGTCCTCGACCGCGGCTTCAAGACGGACTCCACGCACGGTTACGCCATCATGATCAGCTGCGCGGCCGACCAGTGGGACGGCCCCGAATGCACGCAACTGCGCAACACCGCGTTCGAGACCTTCCAGCAGTTGGGCTGACGGGCTCTCCAAGCCCGGGACGCGGGCGGCCCCGGCGACGTATCGTGTCCGACGGGGGCCATGGGGACCGCACTCGGGGGAGGCGATGTGGAGGACTACGCCGGCCGGATCCTGTCCGACCGCTACCGTCTGCCGATTCCGCCGTCCGACGAGTACGAGCCGATGGAGACCCGCGCCTTCGACACGCGCAGCGGGCAGGAAGTCCTCGTACGGCAGGTGCCGCTGCCCGAGGTGGTGGACGCGGAGCTGCTCGACGGAACCAGTGCGCGGGCCGTGGCCGCCGGGGAACCGCCCGCCGTCCGGCGGGCGATCGCCGCCGCGCAGGCGGCCGCCTCCGTGCCCGACCATCCCCGCCTCGACCAGGTCTTCGACGTGTTCGCGGAGGACGGCTCGCTGTGGATAGTGAGCGAACTCGTCCCCGCCAGGCCGCTCGCCGCGCTGATCGCCGACGAACCGCTCAGCCCGTACCGGGCGGCGGAGGTGGCCTCCGACGTGCTGACCGCGCTGCGCGTGCTGCACGCGCACGGCTGGACGCACCGCAACATCACCGCGCGGACCGTGTTGATATGCGAGGACGGACGGGTCGTCCTGACGGGTCTGGCGGCCGGCGCCGCCGAGGACGCCCTCTGCGGGTACGACCCGGTGCCGCCGCCGGACACCGGGGAGCCGGGCGCCGACGCCGCATGGGGCAGCCCGCCGCCGTCCCCGGGGCAGGCTCCGCCCCCGCGCCCGGCGCCGCTCGGCACCCGCGACGAGGGGCCCCGGTACGCGCCGCTGGTGGCGCCCGGCTACGACACCGGGCCGCGCTACACGGACCACATCACCCCCGAGCCGGCCGGTTCCGCGCCGCCGCCGCAGGCCCGGCGGACGGCTCCGCCCGCGCCGCCCGCCCCGCCCGCGCAGGACCGGGCCGCCGCCGAGGCGGCCGCCCGCGCCGGGACCGTCGCCGCGTACCGGGCCGGAACCCGGGCCGCGACCGCCGAGGTGGCGCGGCAGCGCGGCCAGCGCGGCCCCGTGGTCGTGCCGGTGCTGCCGCCGACCGGCGCCACCCTGCCCCAGGAGTACGCGTACCCCTACGGGGGGCCCGGCACCGCCGCCGCCACCCCCTGGCACGGGGTGGCCCCGCGCCGCCCGGCCGAGCCGCAGCCCGAGCCGGAACCGCAGCCCGAGCCGGCGCCGGCGTCCGCGCCCCCGGCGGAGCCCCCGGCCGAGCCGTCCGCCGAGCCGGCCCGGCCCGCGCTGCCCGCCCAGCTCGCCCTCCCGCAGGGCTTCCGCCAGGCCGAGGCCCCCGCGCCGGCGCAGCCGCCGCGCCCCCCGGCCCCGCGCCCCCCGGCCCCGCGCCCGCCCCGCGCGCCCGCAGCCGCCGAGGTCCCCGCAGCCCCCGCGCCCCGTCCCCGCGAAGTGGGCGGGGCCTGGGGCGGCCCCCGCACCGGCCTCGACGCCGAGCGGGCCCGCCAGACCCGGATGGCCGTCGTCGGCCCCCTCACCGAGCGCTGGGCTCCCGAGCAGGCCGCCGGCCCCGTCCAGGGCAACTGGCAGTTGGCCGCGCCCATCGGCCCCGCCACCGATCTCTGGGCCCTCGGAGCCCTGTTGTACCGCGCCGTCCAGGGGCACGCCCCGTACCCCGAGGACAGCGTCGCGGAGCTCGTCGAGATGGTCTGCGCCGAGCCGCCCGCCTTCGCCGAGGACTGCGGCCCGCTGCGCCCCGTCGTGGAGTCACTGCTGCGCCAGGACCCCACCGAGCGGCCCGACTTCGAGGAGCTGCGCGGCTGGCTGCGCTCGCTGGTGCGCTCCGCCCCGGAGCCCGAGGGGGACTTCGCCGGGCTCCCGATGCCCGAGCCGGACCCGGCCCGGCTGCCGGTCGTACGCCGCCGCGGTGATCTGCACGGGCGCCACCGCAACGCCGCCGCCCCCCGCGGGCCGCGCTCCCTCGGCCGGTTCCTGCTGGTCGGCGTCCTGGCCCTGCTCGCGGGCGGGGTGGCGTACGCGATGCTCTTCATGCCGCGCGCGACGGACTCCGAGCAGCAGCCCACCGCCGCCCAGAGCCCGGCGGCGGCCTCCCCGGCGCCGCCGAGCCCCCGGCCGGACGCCGCGTCCGGCCCCGCGCGGCCGTCGGGCGGCACCCCGGGCGGCACCTCGGAGTCCAAGCCCGCCCCGCAGGGCGACGCGCCCGCGCCGGAGGGTTACACCGTCCAGCAGGACCCGGCGCACTTCAGCATCGCCGTGCCCAACGGCTGGGAGCGCCAGTCCCTCAACGAGGCCGGGCAGGTGCGCTACACCCAGGGCCAGTTCACCCTGATCGTCGTACCGGGCCGGGACCGGGTCGAGGGCGGCGGTCCGGATCCGCTGGGCTACCAGAAGGACAAGGAGCCCGAGCTGGCCCCGTACCGCAATTCCACCTGGGCCTCCGGCGGGGACGTCAAGTCCACCAAGGTGGGGCAGCAGTTGCGGGTCACGGGCCGCTACACCTGGATCGACGCCGCGGGCCGGTCCCTTTTCGCCCGTAATTTCGTCGTGGCGCTCGGCGGCGCCTACCACGTCGTCATGGTCACGGGTCCGGAGGACAACCAGGACAAGGTCACCGACGTCTTCGAGAAGGCAACGGCGAGTTACAAAGCCGGCGGCTGACGGGCGATCAGTACGGCGATTGCGTCACAGTGCTGTCTTACGGGCCCCGCCCGGTTCCGGCAGCGCCCGCAGGCTCCGTAATCTGGCGTGGAGTGCACAGAGCGGCGGGAATTCGTGGAACAGCAGACAGGCGCGGGTGCGGTGCTCGCGGGCCGGTACCGGCTCGTGGAGCCCATCGGCAGCGGCGGCATGGGGAAGGTGTGGCGCGCGCATGACGAGCTGCTGCACAGAACGGTCGCGGTCAAGGAACTGACGGCGGGGCTGTACGTGGCCCAGGCCGACCGGGAGGTCCTGCACGCCCGTACGCAGAAGGAGGCGCGGGCGGCGGCCCGGATCCAGCATCCGGCGGTCGTCACCGTCCACGACGTGCTGGAGCACGACGACCGGCCGTGGATCGTCATGGAGCACATCGACGGTCCCTCCCTGGCGGAGGCCGCCAAGGCCGCCGGCCGGATCGAGCCCCGCGAGGCGGCCCGGATCGGCCTGCACGTGCTGGGCGCGCTGCGCGCGGCGCACGCGGTCGGCGTGCTGCACCGGGACGTGAAGCCGGGCAACGTGCTGCTGGCCAAGGACGGCCGGGTGCTGCTGACCGACTTCGGGATCGCCGCGATCGAGGGCGACTCCTCGATCACGCGTACGGGTGAACTCGTCGGCTCCATCGACTACCTGGCTCCGGAGCGGGTCACCGGCGGCGCCCCCGACCCGTCCTCCGACCTGTGGTCGCTGGGCGCCACCCTCTACACGGCCGTCGAGGCCCGCTCTCCCTTCCGCCGCACCTCGCCGATCTCCAGCCTCCAGGCCGTGGTGAACGACGAGCCGCCCGTGCCGCGCCAGTCCGGCCCCCTGGGGCCGGTCATCACCGCGCTGCTGCGCAAGGACCCCGCCGAGCGCCCCTCGGCCGCGGAGGCCGAGCGGATGCTGCTGGAGGCGATGGAGGGCCGCGAGCCCAAGGCCGCCCAGGCGTACGTGCCCACCCGCGCGGTGAGCGACGAGGAGCGGGCCTCCGCCCGGGCGGACCTGCCCCCGGCAGCCGAGCCCGCCCCCGCGCCCGTCCAGGGCGCCACCGCCGCCCTGCCCGAGCGGCCCGCGGCCCCCGCCGGGCGTCCGCCGGGCCGGCTGCGGAGGGTGGCCGTGGTGGCCCTGGTGGCGGCGCTGCTCGGCGGCGGCGCCGTCTTCGGCCTGCTGAAGTACACCGGCGACGACGGGGACGCGGGCCAGGGCGGCGGCTCGGACAAGGGCACGAGCGCCACCGGCGGGCAGGCCGGCCACAAGGACCCGACCGGGCCGCCGGCCGGGTGGAACGAGGTCGTGGACCCGTCGGGCTTCACGCTGTTCGTGCCGCAGGGCTGGACGCGCCAGGCGGACGGCGACCAGATCGACTACACGGCGGACAACGGCAAGCACTTCATCCGGATCGCGGCGGATTCCTCCCCGGACTACAAGGACCCGTACGCGCACGTGCTGGACCTGGAGAAGCAGGTGCAGAAGCGGACGGACTACAAGCGGCAGAAGCTCAACCCGAACACCTTCCGGGACAGCACCGACGCCGTGCTGTGGGACTTCACGTGGACCGAGAAGGGCGTGCACGCCGGACCGCGCCGGGCCATCGAGCAGATGTACGTCGCCCCGAACGGCACCGAGTACGCGATCTACATGTCGGGCCCCACCGCCGACTGGGCCACCACCCGCCAGCAGTTCGACATCGTGCTCAGCGGCTGGGAGCCGTCCTCGAAGGGGAACTGAGCCGACCGCCCCCGGCCATCCTGCCAGCGATCACTGGCAGATTTGGCAAAATCCGGTTACCCACGGGTACCCAAAGGTCCGCCCGCGCAATACGCTCACCGCCATGACGGACTCGCAGGCCCCCGCCGCCCCCCTCCGCCCCGCACCGCAGCCCACCAACCCGGTCGCCCCGGCCCCGGCAGGCGCCCGCACCGCCGCCGACGTGGTGACCCCCGACCTGGTCACCCGGCTCACCCGCGGAGTGATCGGTTCCGGCCGCACCGCCAACCACACCCCGTTCACCGGGGCCGTGCTGGCGGACCTGCCAGAGGCCACCCCCGAGGACGTGGCCACCGCCTTCGCGAAGGCCCGCGCCGCCCAGCCCGCCTGGGCCGCGGTCCCCGTGCGCCGGCGGGCCGCCGTACTGCTGCGCTTCCACGACCTGGTCCTCGCCCGCCAGGCCGAGGTCCTCGACCTCATACAGCTGGAGACCGGCAAGGCCCGCCTGCACGCCCACGAGGAGGTCCAGGCCGTCGCCGTCGCCGCCCGCCACTACGGCCGCAAGGCGCCCTCGTACCTGCGCCCCAAGGGCCACACCGGCGCCATGCCCACCCTCACCAAGGTCACCGAGCTCCGCCAGCCGCGCGGCGTCGTCGGCCAGATCGCCCCCTGGAACTACCCCCTCGAACTCTCCGTCGGCGACGCCCTGCCCGCCTTCGTCTCGGGCAACGCCGTCGTCATGAAGCCCGACACCGAGACCGCGCTCACCGCCCTGTGGGCCCGCGACCTGCTCATCGAGGCCGGGCTGCCCGCCGAGGTCTTCCAGGTCGTCCTCGGCGAGGGCCCCGTCGTCGGCCCCGAGGTGGTCCGGCACGCCGACTACGTCTCCTTCACCGGCTCCACCCGCACCGGCCGCGAGGTCGCGCAGGGCGCGGCCGCCCGCCTGGTCGGCGTCTCCCTCGAACTCGGCGGCAAGAACGCCATGCTCGTCCTGCACGACGCCGACGTGGAGAAGGCCGCCGCCGGCGCCGTCCGCGCCTGCTTCTCCTCCGCCGGCCAGCTCTGCATCTCCATCGAACGGCTCTACGTCCACGCCTCCATAGCCGACGCCTTCGTCGAGCGCTTCGCCGCCCGCACCAGGGCGATGCGGCTCGGCAACTCCCTCGCCTACGGCGCCGACATGGGCTCGCTCGTCGGCGAACGCCAGCTGGAGACGGTGCGGCGGCACGTCGACGAGGCCGTCGCCAAGGGCGCCACCCTCGTCACCGGCGGCGTGGCCCGCCCCGACATCGGACCGCTCTTCTACGAGCCCACCATCCTCGACGGGGTCGAGGCACCCATGTCGGTCTGCGCCGAGGAGACCTTCGGCCCGGTCGTCTCGATCTACCGCTTCACCGACGAGGACGAGGCCGTCGCCCAGGCCAACGCCACCCCCTACGGGCTCAACTCCAGCGTCTGGACCAAGGACGCCCGCCGGGGCCACGCGGTCGCCGCCCGGCTGCGCACCGGCACCGTCAACATCAACGACGGCTACGCCCCCGCCTACGGCAGCGCCCAGGCCCCCATGGGCGGCATGAAGGAATCCGGCCTCGGCCGCCGGCACGGCTCCGAGGGCATCCTCAAGTACACCGAGGCGCAGACCGTCGCCCACCAGCGGCTGCTCCCGATGGCGCCCTCGCTCGGCATGGACGACGAGCAGTACGCCCGCTTCATGACCACCAGCCTCAAGGTCCTCAAGGCTCTCCGACTGCGCTAAGGGGCATCCGTGCCGTACGACTACGACGTCATCGTCATCGGATCGGGCTTCGGCGGCTCCGTCTCGGCGCTGCGCCTCACCGAGAAGGGCTACCGGGTCGGCGTCCTGGAGGCAGGACGCCGCTTCACCCGCGAGGGGCTGCCCCGCAACAGCTGGGACCTGCGCAACTACCTGTGGGCCCCCGCCCTCGGGCTGTACGGGATCCAGCGCATCCACCTCCTCGGGAACGTGATGGTGCTCGCGGGCGCCGGGGTCGGCGGCGGCTCGCTCAACTACGCCAACACCCTGTACGTGCCGCCCGCCGCCTTCTTCGAGGACCGGCAGTGGGCCTCCATCACCGACTGGCGGACGGAACTCGCCCCGTACTACGAGCAGGCCAAGCGGATGCTCGGCGTACGTCTCAACCCGACGCTCACCCCCTCCGACGTCCACCTGAAGGCCGTCGCGGAGAAGATGGGCGTCGGGGACTCCTTCCACATGGCGCCGGTGGGCGTCTTCTTCGGCGACGGCGAGGACGCCGGCGGGCAGCCGAAGGTCCGCCCCGGCCAGGAGGTCGCCGACCCGTACTTCGGCGGCGCCGGACCCGCCCGCAAGGCCTGCACCGAGTGCGGCGAGTGCATGACGGGCTGCCGGCACGGCGCGAAGAACACCCTCAACGAGAACTACCTGTACCTGGCCGAGCGGGCCGGCGCCGTCATCCACCCCATGACCACCGTCACCGCGCTCGCCGAGCACCCCGACGGCGGCTACCGGGTCCGCACCGTTCCCACCGACCGGCGCCGCACCGCCCGCGCCCGGGTGCTGCGCGCCCGGTACGTGGTGGTCGCGGCGGGCACGTACGGCACCCAGACCCTGCTGCACACCATGAAGGACCTCGGCGAGCTGCCCCGGATCTCCGACCGGCTCGGCGACCTGACCCGGACCAACTCCGAGGGCCTGGTCGGGGCCCAGACCGACGACCGCCGCTACGCCAAGCGCCACGGCGGGGCCCGGGCGGACTTCACCCGGGGCGTGGCCATCACCTCGTCCGTGCACCCCGACGCCGACACCCACATCGAGCCGGTCCGCTACGGCAAGGGCTCCAACGCCATGGGGTTCCTGACGATCCTCCAGGTGCCGCACGCCCGGCACCGGGTACGGGCCTGGTTCGCCCGCACCGCCACGCACCCGGTGCAGCTGCTGCGCTCCCTGTCGAACCGGCGCTGGTCGGAGCGGACCATCATCGGCCTGGTCATGCAGTCCCTGGACAACTCGCTGACCACCTACCGCAGGCCCGGTGGCCCCGGAAAGGGCCTGCTGACCGCCCGCCAGGGCCACGGCGCGCCCAACCCGGTGCAGATCGCGGAGGCCACCCGGGCGGCGACCCTGCTGGCCGAGGAGATCAACGGCTTCCCGGGCAGCAACATCGGCGAGCTGATGGGCACCCCGCTGACCGCGCACTTCCTCGGCGGCTGCCCGATCGGCGCCTCGGCGGAGGAGGGCGTGGTGGACCCGTACCACCGGCTGTACGGACATCCGGGCATCTCGGTGGTCGACGGTTCGGCGGTCTCCGCCAACCTCGGGGTCAACCCGTCCCTGACCATCACGGCGCAGGCGGAGCGGGCGATGTCGTACTGGCCGAACAAGGGCGAGGCGGACCGGCGGCCCGCGCAGGGGGCGGCGTACGAGCGGCTGGAGGCGGTGGAGCCGATCCGTCCGGCCGTGCCCAAGGAGGCCTTCGGCGCGCTGCGGCTGCCCTTCCTCGCGGTTCCCGAAGTCCCGCCCCGGCAACCGGAACCCGGGCACTGACACCGGGCGACTGACGACGGTGAGTACCGCGCTCCCCCTCCGAGCGCGGTACTCACCGCGGTACATGAGTGGACAGGCGGTCGCCGAAAAAGGTTGTACCGGAATCCTTTGCGGTGGTCTGTGGTGTCGGTCACACCCTCAAGTGCGCAACCGCGACGGCGGTCCGGGGGTCAAGGGGGGCATGAGACAGCGCATCTCCCTGCTGGCCGCGTGCGGCCTGGTGGCCGTGGGGCTGACCACCCCCGCCGCGATGGCCGCCGAAACCGCGGACCCCGTCTTCCGCCTGTCCGGTCCGGCCGCCCTCGCCCTGCGGCCGGGCTCCCCGCAGCCGGTGACCCTGCACTACGGACTGCTCGACGCCGACGCCTTCGGCGGCGCGTCCACCCTCACCTTCGACCTGACCAAGCTCGCCGGCATCGCGTCCGTGAAGGAGGCGGCGGGGGGCAAGAAGTGCGAGGACAAGGGGACCACCCTCGTCTGCAAGGACACGGGCCCCCACGCCGGCGTGGACCTGGAGGCCGTCGCCGTCAAGGACGCCAAGGACGGCGCCTCGGGCGAGCTCACGGTGACCGGCACGGCCGCCGGGGCCACCATCACCCCCGCCTCGACCACCGTTTCGGTGGGCGGCCCCGACCTGGTCATGCGGAAGCTGGACCTCAAGAGGGACCCGAAGCCGGGCGAGAGCCAGGCCCTGCCCCTGGTCTTCAGCAACGAGGGCACGCAGCCGGCGAAGGGGGTGGTCCTGGAACTGGAGGCCACCCACGGCCTGGAGTTCCCGGAGCGGTACGACAACTGCGCCTACCGCACCACCCGCACCTCGACCACCGCCGTCTGCACCGTCGAGGGGGAGTTCGAGGCCAAGGCCGCCTACGAACTGGCCGGCGACAGCCCGCTGCACCTGAAGGCCGGCCCGCACGCCCTCGACGA
This sequence comes from Streptomyces sp. NPDC029122, assembly GCF_055569445.1. Taxonomy (NCBI): domain Bacteria; kingdom Bacillati; phylum Actinomycetota; class Actinomycetes; order Kitasatosporales; family Streptomycetaceae; genus Streptomyces; species Streptomyces sp. NPDC029122. Next base: position 56,903 of record NZ_JBVHWK010000034.1, read on the forward strand.
GCGGTTCGGCTACGGCATCCACCCGGCGGGCTCCCCGAAGCGGGCGACGGACACCGACGCCAAGGGCCCCGTCGCCAACGGCGCCACCGCCTCGGGCCGCAAGCTCGTCGCCCGCAAGAAGGCCGCGCCCGCCGCCGTGTCCCCGTACGGGCCCGACCTGAACCCGGCCGACAACAAGCGCGTCCTCACGCTCACCGTGCCGAACCAGGCCGACTTCGCGGCCGAGCCCCTCACCGTCAAGGGCGCCGCCGGCAGCAAGGTCAAGGCCGTCGTCGCCGCACGCAACCACGGCCCCGCCTGGGTCACCGGCACCGGCCCCGCGGCCGTGGTCGACGTGCTCCTCCCGAAGGGCGTCAAGGTCCTCACGGCTCCGGCGGCCTGCCGCGCCGTGCAGCCGGCGCAGTACCGCTGCGCCACCGGGACGTCCGTGCTGGAGAACGAGAAGCTGACGTTCCCCTTCGAGCTGAAGATCGAGAAGGCCGTCAAGGACGCCAAGGGCGCCATCACCGTCGGCCGCCTGGGCGAGAAGGGCGAGCCCGAGAAGCACCGCTTCGACCCGGTGCTGGCCAACAACCAGGCCGCCTTCACGGCCAACCCGACGGCCGCCCCCACGAAGTCGCCGAGCCCCTCCACCTCCGGCAGCCCCTCGGCGAGCACCTCCGCGAGCGCCTCGGCCACCCCGAGCGGCACCACCGGCTCCACCACCGGCTCCGGCGCCCCGGCCGCCGCCGGCCGCAGCGGCGGCCCGCTGGCCTCCACCGGCAGCACGGCGGGCCTGGTCGGCGTCGCCGGCGCCGGGCTGGTCGCGGTCGGCGCCGCGCTGTACCTGTCGTTCCGCCGCCGCGGCGGCGGCGCGCACGCGTGACCGCGTAGCAGGCGGAAAGCGGAGGACGGAAAGACGAACGGCCGGCCCGGGGCGTCCCCCGGACCGGCCGTTCCCACTGGGTGACCGGGCTGCTGTCCCCTGCCGTCCGGTCACACGAGGGAGCGAGGTCCCACGACGCGCGCCGTCGGGCGTCGCGTCTCATCGCTCCCGTGGAGCCACGCGTGGTGCTGCGTCCGGCGCCTGGCTGGCACGGACAACCTCCCCAACGAAGGCTCCCGGGCCCGGTCACGGCCCGGACGGGTGACGAACGGGCGCCCGCGCGGTCAGACGCGGCCCCGGCACAGCTCCAGCAGGGTCATCGCGAGAGCGGTCCCGGGCTTGCCGAGGGCGTCGCTCCAATGGGAGAGCACCTCCATCTCGCGCGAGAGGTGCACCCGCCGCCCGCCCGCCCCGATCCGGGCCTCCTGGATCACGGCCGAGACGGCCATCCGCTCCTGGATCAGCCCGATGATCCGGTCGTCGAGGGCGTCGATGCGCTCGCGGGAGCCGGCGATCAGCTGCTCGGGGGTGGTGGTGATCGTGGTCATGGCGTCTCTCCTGTGGTGAGTGGTGGGCGGTGGCCCGGCAGGAGCGGAAACGCGGAGCGCCCCGGTCCTGTCGGACCGGGGCGCTCTGGGAAGTCAGCGGCTCAAGCGAGCATCACACGGACCCATGGCGACCGGACCGGCCGGTGCCATAGGTAAAGAGGAAGCTCAGCTGCTTGCGCACGGTACGGATTATGACCGCGGGCCCCGCTCCCGGCCAACCGGGTTCGGATGGTGAGACGAAAGGGAGGTGCCGCCCCCCGTTAGAATCGACAAAACACACCCTCTTCCGCCGGAAGGCCGTCCCGTGCCAGAAGCACCCTCCGCCGCCCACGACAGCGCCCCGGACACGGTTCTCGTCGTCGACTTCGGCGCCCAGTACGCCCAGCTCATCGCCCGCCGCGTCCGCGAGGCCCGGGTCTACAGCGAGATCGTGCCCAGCACGATGCCCGTGGCCGAGATGCTCGCCAAGGACCCCAAGGCGATCATCCTCTCCGGCGGACCGTCCTCCGTGTACGAGGAGGGTGCCCCGCGCCTGGACGACGCCGACGGCCTCTTCGGGGCCGGTGTCCCCGTCTTCGGCATGTGCTACGGCTTCCAGCTGATGGCGACGACCCTCGGCGGCACCGTCGACAACACCGGCGCCCGCGAGTACGGCCGCACCCCGCTGGCCGTCTCCAAGAGCGGCTCCACCCTCTTCGAGGGCACCCCGGAGAACCAGTCGGTGTGGATGTCCCACGGCGACGCCTGCTCCGCCGCCCCCGAGGGCTTCACGGTCACCGCGTCGACGAACGTCGTCCCGGTCGCGGCCTTCGAGAATGACGAGAAGCGCCTGTTCGGCGTGCAGTACCACCCCGAGGTGATGCACTCCACGCACGGCCAGCAGGTCCTGGAGCACTTCCTGTACCGGGGCGCCGGCCTGAAGCCCACCTGGACCACCGGCAACATCGTCGAGGAGCAGATCGCGGCCATCCGCGAGCAGGTCGGCGACAAGCGCGCCATCTGCGGCCTGTCCGGCGGCGTGGACTCCGCGGTCGCCGCGGCCCTCGTCCAGAAGGCCATCGGCTCCCAGCTGACCTGCGTGTACGTCGACCACGGCCTGATGCGCAAGGGCGAGACCGAGCAGGTCGAGAAGGACTTCGTCGCGGCCACCGGCGTCCAGCTGAAGGTCGTCGACGCGCAGGAGCGCTTCCTGAACGCGCTCGCCGGCGTCTCCGACCCGGAGACCAAGCGCAAGATCATCGGACGCGAGTTCATCCGCGTCTTCGAGCAGGCCCAGCTGGAGATCCTCCAGGAGGACGGCCCGGCGGTCGCCTTCCTCGTCCAGGGCACCCTGTACCCGGACGTCGTGGAGTCCGGCGGCGGCACCGGCACCGCCAACATCAAGTCCCACCACAACGTGGGCGGCCTCCCCGACGACATCGAGTTCGAGCTCGTCGAGCCGCTGCGCCAGCTGTTCAAGGACGAGGTCCGGATGGTCGGCCAGGAGCTCGGCCTGCCGGAGGAGATCGTCCAGCGCCAGCCCTTCCCGGGCCCCGGCCTCGGCATCCGCATCGTCGGCGAGGTCACCAAGGAGCGCCTGGACCTGCTGCGCGAGGCCGACGCCATCGCCCGCCAGGAACTCACCGCCGCCGGCCTGGACCGGGAGATCTGGCAGTGCCCGGTCGTCCTGCTCGCGGACGTCCGCAGCGTGGGCGTCCAGGGCGACGGCCGCACCTACGGCCACCCGATCGTGCTGCGCCCCGTCTCCTCCGAGGACGCCATGACCGCGGACTGGACGCGCATGCCGTACGAGGTGCTGGCCCGGATCTCGACCCGCATCACCAACGAGGTGCCGGACGTGAACCGCGTGGTCCTGGACTGCACCAGCAAGCCCCCGGGCACCATCGAGTGGGAGTAGTCCCCGCCCGCCGTGCCGACGGAGCCGCCGCCCCCTTCACGGGGCGGCGGCTTCCGCCTTTCCCGGGCCTTCCTCTGGCCACTTCGGGGCCGCGCCGGTAGCTTGCGCCGCGCACCGCCGCGCACCGCCGCGCACCGCCGCGCACCGCCGCGCACGCCGCGACCCGGAGGAGGCACGCATGCCGGACCAGCCCGAACCCGTGCCGGTCGACCGGCTGGCCTTCGAGATGCCGCCCGCGTACGAGGACCCGGCCGAGGAGCGCGCCCACCGCAAGGAGCGGCTCGCCGGGGCACTGCGGCTGCTGGGGCGCCTCGGGTACGAGGACGGCGTCGCCGGACACGTCACCGCGCGGGACCCGGAATTCGAGGACTGCTACTGGGTCAACCCCTTCGGCCGGGCCTTCGCCGGCCTCCGCCCGGACGACCTGCTGCTGGCCGACGGGGACGGGCGGGTACGGGAGGGCGGCCGGCGGCTCAACGAGCTGGCCTTCGCCGTGCACGCCGCCGTGCACCGGGCCCGGCCCGACGCCGTCGCGGTGGTCCGCACGCACGGCCCGTACGGCAGGGCGCTGGCCTGCCTCGGCGAGCTGCTGGCCCCGGTCACGCAGGAGGCCTGCGCCTTCTACGAGGACCACGCGCTGCTGGACGAGTACCCGGGCGACGGCGTCGCCGACCCGGCACGGACCGCCCTCGCCCTCGGTCCGTACAAGGCGCTGATCCTGCGCAACCAGGGGCTGCTGACGGTCGGCGGCTCGGTGGACGCGGCCGTCTGGTGGTTCATCGCGGCGGAACGGGCCGCGCAGGTGCAGCTGATCGCGCGGGCGGCCGGCAAACCGGTCCCCGTCGGCCACCGCGCGGCCGTGGCCACTCGGGAGCGGTTCGGCGGCGACCTCGCCGCGTGGGTGAGCTACCAGCCGCTGTGGCAGACCGTCGCGGAGGGTGGCGTCAACATCATGAACCGTTAATCACCTGCTCTGACATCGTGCGCAATCCGGAGCACTGTCGCAGTGGTGCACAATTCGCTGGCATTGCACCGAAGTTCAGAGAGGCGGCACGCGCGTGGCTGTCCAAGAGATGTCCCGGAGTACCCATACCGCCGTCTGCGCCTGCGACGACTGCGCACGGGAGGGGCACCGCAGAGCGGTCGCCGCCTTCCTCGAGAAACGGGACGAGTTCGCCGCCGGGCAAGGGGTGCCGGCCGCGGTGGCCCACTCGCTCGGCGCCTCCCGCCAGTGGGTCTCCGACGAGCTGACCCTGTCCGCCCGCACCGTCGCCGAACGGGGCCGGGAGGCCGGGCACTCCTGGCTGTACCTGTTCTCGCGGCGGGCCGTGCTCGCCCTGTGGATCGCCGCCGGGCTGCTGCTGCTGGTCCAGGTCGGCACCGCGCTGGGCGCCGGCTGGTCCACCGCCCGCACCGCGGGGCTGCTGGCCGCGCTGACGCTGGCCGGACTGCTCACCGTCGCCGCCCGCGCCCAGTCGCTGCGGGGCGGACTGCTGGCCCCCGTCGTCGGGGAGGACAACCGGCTCTCCACCTCCAAGGCGGTGCCGAGCGCCTGGCTGGTGCTGACCGCCTTCGCGGCGCTGCTGCCCGCGCTGCGGCTGGCCGCCTCCTCGCCCGGCCCCGAGCGCGAGGCCCTGTACCAGGGGTTCGCGCTCGGGCGGGCGCTGCCGCTGCTGTCGGTGGTCGCGCTGACCTCGGCGGTGGCGGTGCTGGTACGCCGCGTGGTCTCCGTACGGATCATGGGCCAGCGGCTGCAGAAACTGCCGGCGGACCGCCCCCGCGGGGTGGACCTGCTCACGGACGACGACGGCCGCGGCAGCTTCCCGGACGCGCAGTACGTGCTCGTCTCCACCGTGGTGCTGGCCTACGCGGCGGTGTCGCTGGCCCGCTTCCCCGACCGGCTGCCGCAGCTGCCGTGGGCGCTGGCCATGCTGGTGGCGCTGTCCGCGGCCGTGTACCTCGCGGCGAAGTACGCCGAGGGGAGCCGCCCGCTGGTGCTCTCGGTGGTCCGCAGGCGCGAGCCCGGGGACATCGACGCGGCCGTCCGTCCCGGCGACGACATCGAGATCCGCGGCGTCGGCTTCGTGCCGCCCGGGGCGCAGACCCCGGAGATGCTCGCCCGGCTGGTCGTGCGGATCGGCGCGGTCCACGTTCACGTGCCGCTGGTCCCGGTGGCCGGCGGGTTCACCAACCCCTCCGACGCGGTGCTCACCGTCCCGGTGCCGGCGGAGGTGGAGCCCGGCCGGGTGGACGTGCAGGTCGTCACGGCGGCGGGGGTGGAATCCAACCGCTGCATCATCGACGTGGCCGAGTGAACGGGGTAGACATGGGGGCGTGACCCGAACTGACGCCCCATCCGGGCAGCGGACCACCCCGCTCAAGGAGCTGGCCACCCGCTACGCGCTCTTCCCGCTGCGGATCTTCCTCGGCGTGACCTTCGTCTACGCGGGCATCGACAAGCTGACGGCCGGGGGCTTCCTCGCCGAGACCGGCAGCGGCTCGGTCGGCGAGATGATGCGCGGCGTACGCGACACCTCCGCGATCCCCGCCCTGGTCGACCTGGCCCTGAAGGCCCCCGTCGGCTTCGGCGTCGCCATCGCCATCGGGGAACTCCTCGTGGGTCTCGGCGTGCTCGCCGGGGTGCTGACCCGGCTCGCCGCCGCCGGCGGACTGCTGATCTCGCTCAGCCTGTGGCTCACCGTCTCCTGGGCGGTGACCCCGTACTACTACGGCAACGATCTGGCGTACCTGATGGCCTGGACCCCGCTGGTCCTCGCGGGGGCGCCCTACTGGTCGTTCGACTCGATGATCCGGTCGCGCTGATCCCGGCGCACGGCGTACGTGACCATCCCGACCAGGGCGGCCAGTGCCAGCCCGCCCAGCGCGAACGGGACCACCAGGAACCACGGCACGTCCGTCTCACCGGACGCGTCGAGCAGGTGGAGCACGCCCGCGGCGGTCAGGACCAGACCCGCCAGCAGCCGTCCCGGCTGGAACTCATGACGCCGCACGGGCCACCTCCACCTGTCCCACGCCCGCGTCCAGGCGCAGCTCGATCGTCCCGCCGGCCTCGGTGCCGGCGGCCGGGGGCAGGGTCGCCCGGCGGGTCTCCCCTTCGCTCTTGATCCGGATTTCCGGGCCGCCGTCACCGGGCAGCTGTATGTCACCGAGCCGGATGGAGATGTCGGCCTTCGCGGTGACCTCCCGGGGGAGGACCACCTTCAGCCGGCCCGCCTCGACGGAGGCCCGGACGGCCACCGTGGCGCCCCTGGGCACGTCCAGGCGGCTCAGGTCCAGGGTCGCCAGCCCCGTCCCCGCCGCGTAGGCGGGCCGTACGTCGGCCACCGCCGCCGGGCGCCAGGCCACGTCCCGCCAGTCGGTGCCGATCTCGCGCGGCAGGGCGGCCGCACCCGCGAGCAGCCCGGCGGTGATCAGGCCGAGCAGGACCGTGCCGAAGCCGGTGCGGCCCTTGACGGAGCTGACCGCGAGGCCCAGACCGAAGACGGCGAGCGCGCAGGCGAGCCCCACCTGGAGGGCGTGTCCGAGCGTGCTGCCCTCCCACACCGCGGCGGTGCCGGCCCCTCCCGCCAGCAGGGCCAGGACGAACACCCGGCCGCCGATGCCGCCGCGCGGCGGCGCGGGCGTCCCGGGCCGGGGCTCGTGCGGGGCGGGGCCCGGCCGGTCCCCGGCGGGGGCGGTGTCGTCCGGGCCCCACAGGTAGCCCGTCGAACCGACCGGGCCCGTGGTGCCGTCCTTGACCAGCGGGTCCCGCCACCAGGAAGGGCTGCCGGGCACCGGCGGCGCCTGGGTCTCGGGCGGTGCCGGACGGTGCGCGGCCGGGGCCTGGGCCTCGGGCGCGGCGGCGTCGCGGTGGCGCCGGGACCAGTAGGAGGCCCCGCCGAGCGCGAGGACGACCAGTACCGAGAAGGCGCCCATCACCCCGTTGTCCAGCATCGACAGGAACAGTGCGCAGCCCACCAGCGCGCTGAACACGGCGGCCAGCGTCGCGCCCTCGACCCGGCCGGTCAGCAGCCGCTTGCCCTCGCTGTCCTCGTCGCCCTCCAGGGGCAGCAGCAGCCACGCGAAGCCGTAGAAGATCAGGCCGACGCCGCCGGTGACGGTGAGCACCCCGAGCACGATCCGGAACACCACCGGGTCCAGGTCGAAGTACCGGCCGAGGCCGCCGCACACGCCCGCGAGGACCTTGTCGCGCTTGCCGCGGCGCAGGGGTGGCCGCTCGGCGGGGGCCGGTGCCCCGGGACCCGCCGGCGGGGCGTCGTGTACGTCGGTCATGCGTCCATGGTGACGGGCGGCGCGGGCGCGCGGCACCGGGCCCGACCCTGGCGCAACCCTGATATCCCCCCTGCCGGAGTGGGGGAACGCCCTGATGCCGGGCCGCGTCCGGGCGTGTGACCCTTGGTGGCATGCCCGTAGCCGCCGCTCCCCGCATCCCGCACGCACCCGACCCGGAGGACGTCCCGCAGCGCAAGCTCTACCGCAGCGCCGACGGCCGGATGCTCGGCGGGGTCGCGCGCGGTCTCGCCGGGCACCTCGGGCTGCCCGTGATCTGGGTCCGGCTCGCCTTTCTCGGCATGTTCATGTTCGGTGACGGGCTCGGCGTCCTGCTCTACGCGGCGTTCTGGGTCTTCGTTCCGCTCGGCCAGGGCGGCAAGACCGGGCACCACTCCTTCTTCGAGACCCTCACCGACGGCACCCGCCGGCTGCGCAAACCCGACAAGGGAGCGGTCTCCGGCCTGATCGCGCTGGCCGTCGGAGCGGGCATCTTCGTCTCCCAGCTGCGCGTCGGCGGCGAGAACGGCCGCTACATCTGGCCCACCCTGCTGGTCGGGGCCGGCGTCGTCCTCGTCTGGCGCCAGGCCGACAACGCCCGCCGCGCCCACTGGAGCGCCGCCGGACGCCAGAAAGGCCTCCTGCAGGCCGCCCGCGCCCTCGCCGGGGTCGTGCTGGTCGGTGTGGGCCTGACCGTGTTCATCGTCGTACGGGGCTCCGCTGCCCAGCTCGGCAACCTCCTCACCGCCGTCCTCGCCGTCCTCGTCGGCATCGCCCTGCTCGCCGGGCCCTGGCTGATCCGCATGACCCAGGACCTCTCCGAGGAGCGCCTGATGCGCATCCGCGCCCAGGAGCGCGCCGAGGTCGCCGCCCACGTCCACGACTCGGTGCTGCACACCCTCACCCTGATCCAGCGCAACGCCGACGACGCGGGCGAGGTGCGCCGCCTCGCCCGGGCCCAGGAGCGGGAGCTGCGGAACTGGCTCTACCGGCCCGAGGGCACCGGCAAGGAAGAGGCGGAGGAGCCGGCGACCCTCGCCGAGGCCGTGAAGAAGACCGCCGCCGAGGTCGAGGACCACCACGGCGTTCCGATCGAGGTCGTCGTGGTCGGCGACTGCCCCCTCGACGAGAAGCTCGGGGCACAGATCCAGGCCGCGCGCGAGGCGATGGTCAACGCCGCCAAGTACGGTGGCGACGGCGGCCCCGTGCAGGTGTACGCGGAGGTCGAGGGCGGGACGGTGTTCGTGTCCGTACGCGACCGGGGCCCGGGCTTCGACATGGACGCGGTACCGGACGACCGCATGGGCGTACGAGAATCGATCATCGGCCGGATGCAGCGCAACGGGGGGACCGCGGTGCTGCGGTCCGCGCCCGACGGCGGCACGGTAGTCGAGCTGGAGATGGAGAGGGCGGCGAAGACAGCATGACCGAGGACAACGCGACCACCGGCGGCGCGAGCAGGAGGGTCCGGGTGGTGCTCGTCGACGACCACCGGATGTTCCGCACCGGGGTCCAGGCCGAGATCGGCGACACCGCCCGGACCGGGGTCGAGGTCGTCGGCGAGGCCGCCGACGTGGACCAGGCCGTCACCGTCATCACCGCCACCCGCCCCGAGGTGGTCCTCCTCGACGTGCACCTGCCCGGCGGCGGCGGGGTCGAGGTGCTGCGGCGCTGCGCCCCGCTGATGGCGGCGGCCGAGAACCCGGTGCGGTTCCTGGCGCTGTCCGTGTCGGACGCCGCCGAGGACGTCATCGGCGTCATCCGGGGCGGTGCGCGCGGCTACGTCACCAAGACCATCACCGGCGCCGACCTGGTGGACTCCGTCTTCCGGGTCCAGGAAGGGGACGCGGTGTTCTCGCCCCGCCTGGCCGGTTTCGTCCTGGACGCCTTCGCCTCGACGGACGCGCCGCCGGTCGACGAGGACCTGGACCGGCTCACCCAGCGCGAGCGGGAGGTGCTGCGGCTGATCGCGCGGGGGTACGCGTACAAGGAGATCGCCAAGCAGCTGTTCATCTCGGTGAAGACGGTGGAGTCGCACGTCTCGGCTGTGCTCAGGAAGCTCCAGCTCTCCAACCGCCACGAGCTGACCCGCTGGGCGACGGCCCGGCGGCTGGTCTGATCCGGGCCGCTGCCCGGGTCCCGGTGTGATCCACGCCGCAGGCCCGGAGGGCAACCGGAGGGCGCCGCACCCCCCTCTTGGGTGGCGTGATGAGCCTGACCGGGACCCCCCTCTTCGCGACGGCGGTCGCCCTGACCGTGACCGCCGTCGTCCTGCCGCTGGCCGTGTGGAGCAAGGTGCGCGGGCCCGCCGCCGTACGCGTCGCCACCCGCGGCGCGATGGTGGTCTTCGCGCAGGTCACCGCGGTCGCCCTGGTCTTCCTCGCGCTCAACCGGGAGATGAACTTCTACGTCTCCTGGACCGACCTGATGGGCACCGGCAAGTACGTCCAGGCCGCCCCCGACCTGGGCCCGGACGGGCTCGGCGGGAAGAAGGCCGAGCAGGTCGGGCAGGAACCGAAGGTCCGCCAGGAGTTCGTGCCCGTCGAAGGCCTGGGCGGGCGGGTGAAGAAGACCGAGCTCGACGGCAAGGTCTCCGGCGTCAAGGGCGACGTCATGGTGTGGCTGCCGCCGCAGTACGACGACCCCGCCCACAAGGACCGCAAGTTCCCGGTCGTCGAGCTGATCCCCGGCATACCCGGCACGGGCAAGTCCTGGTTCCAGGGGCTCAAGGCGCACGAGGTGCTGGAGCCGCTGATGAAGGAGGGCAAGGTCCAGCCCTTCATCCTGGTCTCCCCGCGCGCCATGCTCCTGGGCAACGGCGACACCGGCTGCGCCAACATCCCGGGCAAGGTCAACGCCGACAGCTGGTTCAGCGTCGACGTCCGCAAGATGGTCACCGACAACTTCCGCGCCTCCGACGACCCCCGCACCTGGGGCGTGGCCGGCTACTCGGCCGGCGCGTACTGCGCCGCCAAGCTCGCCATCCTGCACCCCGACCGCTACGGCGCGGCCGTCTCCCTGTCCGGCTACAACGACCCCGGCCAGGAGCCCAGCTCGCTGGTGGCCAAGGACCCCGAGCTGCGCCGCACCCACAACCTGAAGGAGCTGCTCAAGACCCGGCCCGCGCCGCCGCCGGTCGCGCTGTGGATGTCGGGCGCCGAGCACGACGGCTACCTGTCCGGCACCGACCTCAAGGCCCTCGCCCAGAGCCCGACCACGGTGCACGCCGAGAAGATCACCGGCGGGCACAACCTGGAGGCGTGGTCCAAGCAGCTGCCGCAGACCTTCGGGTGGCTCAGCCAGCAGGTCAAGGCGCCGTAGGTCCCTTCCGGGCGGGGCCGCCGCAGGGCTCCTCCTATGCGGGGCGGGAGGCGCCGGCCCAGGGCATCGAGGAGACCGGCGCGAGCCTGACCGTGGAGCCCGGACGCGGGGCGTGGATCATCTGGCCGTTGCCGACGTACATGCCGACGTGCGTCACCCCGGAGTAGAAGAAGACCAGGTCACCGGGGGCCAGCTGGTCCCGGGAGACCCGGCGGCCGGCGTTGATCTGGGTGTAGGTCGTGCGGGGCAGGGACACCCCGGCCGCGCGCCACGCCGCCTGGGTCAGGCCCGAGCAGTCGAACGAGCCCGGTCCCGTCGCGCCCCAGACGTACGGCTTGCCGATCGCCCCGTACGCGAAGGCCACCGCGCGGCCGGCCCGTGCGCTCCCCGCGGCCACCGCCGGCAGCTGTCCCGAGGGCGGCGGGGTGTGGACACCGGGGCCGGCGGAGGCGCCCGCGGGCGCGGCGGTGCCCGGCTGGGCCTCGTACGCCGCGCGCTCCTCGGCGGTGAGCCGGGCCAGGAGCTGCCGGGCGGTGGCGAGCTTGCCCTCGATGACGGCCTTCTGCTCGGCGAGCTCCTGCTGCCGGGCGCGCAGCTCCGCGAGCCGGCCGGCGGCCTTGCCGCGCAGCTCCCCGAGCTCGTCGAGGCCGCGCTTGACGGCGGCCACCTCGGCGGCGGTCCGGTCGCCGGCCCGGGTCAGCAGGCCGGCCCGGTCCAGGTAGTCCTGCGGGTCGGAGGCCATGGCCAGCTGGAGGGCAGGGCCCAGGCCGCCGCTGCGGTACTGGGAGGCCGCGAGCGAGCCGAGCGCGCTGCGGGCGCTGTTCAGCCGGTCCGTCTTGCGGGCGGTCTCCTCGCGCAGGCCGGTCAGCGCCCGCTCGGCCTCGTCGGACTTGGACTTCGCCCCGTTGTAGCGCTCCGTCGCCGCCTCGGCCTCCCCGTAAAGCCGGTCGACCTCCGCCTTGACCTGGGCGGGGGCGAGCTGCGGGTCGGCGTGCGAGGTGCCTTCGAAGGCGGTGGCGGTGGCAGCGCCCGCGAGGGCGAGGGTGACGGCGGTCCGTGCGGTGCCGCCGGAGAACGGGCGCTGCCTGGGCTTTCGATGACTGGCCACGGGGGCCTCACGTCCTTCCACTGATCCCGGAGGTCTTGGGGGAGGACGCTAAGGCCGGAGGTAACGGCCGGATGACGGAATGATCGGAACTGGCTCTGTCCGACCGGGACTGGCCTCGGCTGACCGGTCAGTGCCAGAGGACGGCGATGAAGACATTGGCGACGGTGAGGCCGCCGACCGCCGCGAAGACGCCCTTCCCCACGTGCTCCTCGTCACGCTTGACGTAGACGAGGGCCAGTACCACGAACAGAACCGCCAGCTTCACGCCGATCTTGACGTGGTTGAGCGGGGCGCCGTCGCCCATCTCGCGGAAGCCCACCAGCAGCACACCCGTGACGAGCATGGTCAGCGCGCCGTGCAGCATCGCGGGCACGAAGCGCGCCGTGCCAGCGCCCATCGCCTTCATCTGGGTCAGGAAGCCGCCCAGGAGCGAGGCGATGCCGATGATGTGCAGGCCGACGAAGATGTTGGTCAGAACGGTCATGCCGCGAGCGTACGGGGCGCCCGTTCCACCGGATTTCCCGGGGGCGGGACCGGCTGTCGGTCCCGCCCCCTAGACTCGGAAGGCGATGAGCAGCCTCTTTGACGACAGCTTCCTGGCCGACCTCACCCCCTCCGACGAGGTCCCGCCGCCGCCCGAGGAGCACGCCGAGCCGGAGCACGGCGCGGACGACCTCTTCGGGGGCGCCTTCGACGTGCCCATGAGCGGGGACGCGTACTACCGGGACGGCGCCCCGCGCCCCGTCATCGACCCGGCGACGCTCCTGGACGGGCTGAACGAGCAGCAGGCCGCCGCCGTGGTCCACGCGGGATCCCCGCTGCTCATCGTGGCCGGCGCCGGCTCCGGCAAGACCCGGGTGCTCACCCACCGCATCGGCCACCTGCTGTCCGCGCGGAACGTCCACCCCGGACAGATCCTGGCGATCACCTTCACCAACAAGGCCGCCGGCGAGATGAAGGAACGCGTCGAGAGCCTGGTCGGCCCCCGCGCGAACGCGATGTGGGTCTCCACCTTCCACAGCGCGTGCGTCCGCATCCTGCGCCGCGAGTCGAAGCGGCTCGGCTTCACCTCGTCGTTCTCGATCTACGACGCGGCCGACTCCAAGCGCCTGATGGCGCTCGTCTGCCGTGACCTGGACCTGGACCCGAAGAAGTTCCCGCCCAAGTCCTTCAACGCCAAGATCTCGAACCTGAAGAACGAGCTGATCGACGAGGACGCCTTCGCCGCCCAGGCCGCCGACGGCTTCGAGAAGACCCTCGCCCAGGCGTACGCGATGTACCAGGGGCGGCTGCGCGAGGCCAACGCGCTCGACTTCGACGACATCATCATGACGACCGTCCACCTCCTCCAGGCCTTCCCGGACGTCGCCGAGCACTACCGCCGCCGCTTCCGCCACGTCCTGGTCGACGAGTACCAGGACACCAACCACGCCCAGTACACGCTGGTGCGCGAGCTCGTCGGCCCCGGCTACCCGGACCTGCCGCCCGCCGAGCTGTGCGTGGTGGGTGACGCCGACCAGTCGATCTACGCCTTCCGCGGCGCGACCATCCGCAACATCCTCCAGTTCGAGGAGGACTACAAGGACGCGACGACGATCCTGCTGGAGCAGAACTACCGCTCCACCCAGACGATCCTGTCGGCCGCCAACGCGGTCATCGAGCGCAACGAGAACCGCCGCGCCAAGAACCTGTGGACCCAGGCCGGCACCGGCGCCGTGATCACCGGATACGTCGCGGACACCGAGCACGACGAGGCCCAGTTCGTCGCCGACGAGATCGACCGGCTGACGGACGCCGGCGACGCCAAGGCAGGCGACGTCGCGATCTTCTACCGGACGAACGCCCAGTCGCGCGTCTTCGAGGAGATCTTCATCCGCGTCGGGCTCCCGTACAAGGTCGTCGGCGGCGTCCGCTTCTACGAGCGCAAGGAGGTCCGGGACGTCCTGGCCTACCTGCGCGTCCTCGCGAACCCCGAGGACAACGTCCCGCTCCGCCGGATCCTGAACGTCCCCAAGCGCGGGATCGGCGAGCGGGCCGAGGCGATGATCGACGCCCTCGCGCAGCGCGAGAAGATCACCTTCCCGCAGGCGCTGCGTCGCGTCGACGAGGCCTTCGGGATGGCCGCCCGCTCCACCAACGCCGTCAAGCGGTTCAACGTGCTGATGGAGGAGCTGCGCACGATCGTCGACTCCGGCGCCGGCCCCGCCGTGGTGCTGGAGGCGGTGCTGGAGCGCACCGGGTACCTCGCCGAGCTCCAGGCCTCGACCGACCCGCAGGACGAGACCCGGATCGAGAACCTCCAGGAGCTCGCGGCCGTGGCCCTGGAATTCGAGCAGGCCCGCGACGAGTCGAACCCCGGGACCCTGGCCGAGTTCCTGGAGCAGGTCGCGCTCGTCGCCGACTCCGACCAGATCCCGGACGAGGACGTCGACGGCACGGGCGTCATCACGCTGATGACCCTGCACACCGCCAAGGGCCTGGAGTTCCCCGTGGTCTTCCTGACCGGCATGGAGGACGGGGTCTTCCCGCACATGCGCGCGCTCGGCCAGACCAAGGAACTGGAGGAGGAGCGCCGTCTCGCCTACGTCGGCATCACCCGGGCCCGTGAACGGCTGTACCTGACCCGGTCCAGCATGCGCAGCGCGTGGGGGACCCCCTCGTACAACCCGCCGTCGCGGTTCCTCGAGGAGATCCCCGCCGAGTACCTCCAGTGGAAGCGCACGGGCGCCGCGCAGAAGCCGGCCGGTCCGATGCGCGGCTCCGGGTACGGCTCGTCCTCCGGGAAGACCACGTTCGGGACCTCGCCCGAGGCGTTCCTGTCCTCGTCGCGCACGAAGTCCGGCCCCTCCGGCTTCGCCACGCGCCGGGCCGCCGACAAGCCGGTCGTCGCGCTGTCCGTCGGGGACCGGGTCACGCACGACCAGTTCGGGCTGGGCACGGTCATGGAGGTCCGGGGCGCCGGCGCGGACGCGCAGGCCACCATCGACTTCGGGGACGCCAAGCCCAAGCGGCTGCTGCTGCGCTACGCGCCGGTGCAGAAGCTGTAGGGCCGGGGACTGACCGTAGGGCCCGGGGCCCGGCCGCCTGGCCGGGCCTTCGGCTCGGCCAGGCTCAGCGGTTCGGCCAGGCTCAGCGGTTCGGCCAGGCTCAGCTCGGGTCGAGGCCGTGGCTGCGCAGCCACGCCAGGGGGTCCACCGCGGAGCCGCCACCGGGCCGTACCTCGAAGTGGAGGTGCGGGCCGGTGGAGTTGCCCGAGTTGCCGGAGTAGGCGATGACGTCGCCCGCCTTGACCTTGCCGGACCGGATCTTGGTGCTGCCGAGGTGGCAGTACCAGGTCTCGGTGCCGTCGGGGGAGGTGACTATGGCCATGTTGCCGTAGGCGCTGTTCCACTGGGTGCGCACGGTGCCGTCGGTGGCGGCCATGACCGGGGTGCCGTAGGAGACGGGGAAGTCGATGCCGGTGTGGACCGACATCCACATGCCGCCCGCCTGACCGAAGCTGGCGCTCAGACCGCGCTGGGCGACGGGCACCGAGAACTTGGGGCGGGCCGCTTCCTTGGCCGCGGCCTCCTCGGCCCGCTTCTTCTTCTCTTCTTCCTGGCGCTGCTTGAGGTCGATCCGCTCCTGGGTGCGGCTCGCGCGGTCCGCGAAGTCACCCGCGTCGGCGCTGAGCGCCGCCAGCTGCGTGTCGAGCTTGTTGTTCGCCTCGGCCGGCCGCACCGAGTCGGGGGCGGCCAGCGTGGTCGTCTCCTCGGCCGGTTTGTCGGCGCCGGTGAGCCCGCCGACGGAGGCGGCGGCCACACCCGCGACGCCCATCACGCACGCGGAGGGAACGGCCACCGTCAGCAGGGCGGACCGTTTGGCCGGGCTGCGCCGGCGGCTGCCCGCGGCGGCGGCGCTCCCGCTGCCCTTGGCCGCGTTGTTCCGGCCCGCGCCGCCCTTGCCGGTGGCCCTGCGGCCGGCCCGGGACCCCGCGGCGGGCGGGGTGACGGGCATCGCCTGGGTGGGCATGTCGTGCACGACGAGGCCCTCGGGGGCGTCGGCGCCGTCCTCGACGGCAGCGTCGGCGGCAGCGGCCACGGGCTCGAAGACGGAGGTCTCGTCATCGGCGTACGGATCCGCGTACGGATCGGCGTCGGCCTGGCCGGCGTAGTCGGCGGCGTCCGTGGAGCCGGCCGTTCCGTGGGTCTCCGAGAAGACGGGGACGACGGTCGTGGCCTCGTAACCGGTGACCGCGGTCCCGTCGGCCGCGCCGCCGTTCCAGGCGGTGGCGTCGTAGGTGCCGGTGTCCTGACCGTACCCGGGGTGGGTCCACTGCCCGGTCTGCTCGGCGCCCGTGGAGTCGTAGCCGAACGCGGTGGGCTGGTACTCGGCGGTCGCGGTGTTCCACGCGCTCGCGTCGTACTGGCCCGTGGTGTCCTCGTGGACGGCCTGGGCCGGGACGCTGGCGAGGTAACTCTCCGGAGCGGTCCAGGCGGTGGAGTCGTACGCGCCGGTGTCGGCCGCGGAGTGGTACGCCGCGTAGGTGTCGTACGTTCCGTAACTGCCCTGAGGGGGGCAATCGGTGACGTACTGATAGCCCTGGCCCTGCGTTTCATAGGGCGTGTAGGCCTGGTCACCAGCGAAAGTGGTGGTGGAAAGGCCGTCGTACCCCAAATCGGGGTACTGGCCCGACGTCGGGCGGTCGTTCACCAACTTCTCTTTCGCCTCGGCAGTGGGGCCTGGGTGGCCGGGGAACTCGAGGTTCACCGGAGGAGAGCAGTGGCGTGACTGTACCCGGCGGTTACTCGCCACGACAATCTTCCGAGAGTTTCGTCCTCAGCGGAACCGGGCATTCGGCCGTCTTTCGGTCGCTGAAAGACCGAGCCTTGGCCTTGAGTTCGAAATTCGTTCGACCGTGGGTCGAGTGGTGTTGTACGGGCACCAGGCCTGTGCGGGTGAAGGTCCGGGTGTGGCGCCCGCTCACGGCCAGTCAGGGCGTGACGCAGGTCACGTGCAACGGGGTGGTCGGTGCGGACACTCCCCGGTGTGGACCACCAACTGTTCGCGGAGCTCTATGACGCACACGCCCGGGCCGTGTATGCGCACGCCGTCCGCATGACCGCCGATCGCGCCGGGGCTGAGGACATCGTCTCCCTCACCTTCCTCCCACGAAGACGACCGGGCACTCCACATCCCTGTCCGAGGTCGCGGGCGGAGGAATGGAGGCGGCCCGGACGGACGAGTCGGCCGAGCGCTGGGTATCTGTGGACGGGACCGCCGGCACACTCACGCGCAACGCGAAGGGCAGCGAGACGGATCCGCCCCGCGGCAAGGGCAAGGCCGGCCTCGACGGACCGACCTACCGCTTCCTCGAATCTCTCCCGACGGACCCGGACCGCCTGCTGGAGACGATCTATGCCGACACCCGCCTCAACCACGGTGCCGACTCCGGATCAACCACCGGCCCCGATCAGGAGGCATTCGTCGCGATCGGTGACCTGTTGCGGACCGTGGAGGCCCCTCCCGGTGTGAGCGCCGCTCTCTACCGGGCGGCTGCCCGCATCCCCGGCGTCATCCTGGTGCCCGAGGCCACGGATGCCGTCGGCCGGACGGGCATCGCGGTCGCCCGTGTCCACAAGGGCGAACGAACCGAATGGATCTTCGACAAGGGCAGCCTGCGCCTACTGGGCGAGCGAACCGTGCTTCTCAAAGACAGTGCGTGGGGGAAGGCAGGAACCACGGTGACGTCCGTGGCCATCGTCGGCCGGGGGGTCGCGGACGAGGCGGGGCAGGTGCCGCAGCAGTAGCCGGCGCTCGCGGTGCCGCGCCTCAGGGCGTGCGCGTGCCGTCAGACGACCTGGCTCCGGCCCTCGGTTCCCGTGGCGGGAGGGGCTTCCGCCGGGCGGGGCGCGGTGCCGGCGGCGCGGAGGGGGCCGTCGAGGTCGCGCCGGACCGCGGTGATGACGGCGGGGTGGACCGGGAGCGCGAGGTGTCCGATGCCGGTGACCTGCACGTTCGTCGCGTCGAGGTCCGGGTGCTCGATCCGGGCCGTCCCGGTCGGCACCATCAGGGCGTCGAACTCGCTCCAGTACGCCGCGAACCGGGTCCGGCAGCCGGGGGCGGGCGCGCGCAGCTCGGCCATCACCTCCGAATCCGGGCGCATCTGGCGGACCAGGGGGTGCGCGTCCATGAAGGGGGCGATCCGGGTGCCTCCGTGCGGGGTCCCCAGGGTGACCAGCGTCCGCACGCGCGCGTCGCCGCCGAGCCGCTGGACGTAGTACCGCGCGACCAGCCCGCCGAGGCTGTGCCCGATGAGGTCCACCCGCTCCTGACCGCTGCGCTCGCACAGCTCCTCGACGCGCCGGGCGAGGTGGCGGGCGGTCACGCGCAGGTCGCGGCTGAAGGGGGAGTGGTTGTACGTCTCCACGCGCCGCCGGCCACCCGCGCCGAGCGCGCGGCGCAGCAGGACGAAGACCGAGCGGTTGTCGGTGAAGCCGTGCAGGAGCAGCACGGGCGGCGGCTGCCCGGCGGCCCCGGCCGCGGGCGCGGCGGACGGCCGCTCCTCCCGTATCCCGGTGGGGTAGAGGAGGAGGTGCCCGGCGAGGACCGCCGCCTCGAGGACCGCCGCCCGCAGGGCGGCGCCCGTGCGCGGCACGGGCAGCGGTGCGATCGTCAGCCCCATGGACGGCCTCCCCCTGGACCCTGTGGGTGCGGGGCCGTACCGCCGGCGCGGCCCCGCCACCGTGCCGTGCGGCTGTCGGCGCGGTGGCGGGGCGACGGGGCGGTGGTGAATCAACGGCGTCCCACGTGTGATTTCCCCCTCCCGGTTGACCGCGAAACGGTGCCGTGCGCAATGCTGTACTTAACGTTCGTTCACTCGGGAGGCAGTGCGATGGGTGTGACCGGTCCGATCCGTGTGGTGGTGGCCAAGCCGGGTCTCGACGGCCACGACCGCGGCGCCAAGGTGATCGCGCGGGCGCTGCGCGACGCCGGTATGGAAGTCATCTACACCGGCCTCCACCAGACCCCCGAGCAGATCGTGGACACCGCGATCCAGGAGGACGCGGACGCCATCGGCCTCTCCATCCTCTCCGGGGCGCACAACACGCTCTTCGCGCGCGTCATCGAACTCCTCAAGGAGCGCGACGCCGAGGACATCAAGGTCTTCGGCGGCGGCATCATCCCGGAGGACGACATCGCCCCGCTCAAGGCCAAGGGCGTCGCCGAGATCTTCACCCCCGGCGCCACCACCACCTCCATCGTGGACTGGGTCAACGCCCACGTCCGCCAGGCCTGACGTCTGACGTCCCTTCCGGCCGGCCCCGGCGCCTGAGATCAGGCGGCCGGGGCCAGTTCGGCGAGCATGCGGGCCCGCATGCGGAGGGTGGCCACCAGGCGCTGGAAGGCCTCGGCCCAGTAGGCGGCCGCTCCCGGTGAGGCCTCCGGCGGGTGCTGCGCGGTGGCCGTCATGCCCTCCAGGCGGTCCGCCTCCGCGGGATCCAGGCAGCGCTCCGCCAGACCCATCACCCCGCTGAAGCTCCACGGGTAACTGCCCGCCTCGCGCGCCGCGTCCAGGGCGTCCACCACCGCCCGGCCCAGCGTCCCCGCCCAGGGGACCAGACAGACGCCGAGCAGCTGGAAGGCCTCCGGCAGCCCGTGGGCGCGTATGAACTCCGCGACCCACTCGGCCCGCTCCACCTCGCTCAGCGTCTCCAGCAGCTTCGCCCGCTCCGCCAGCGACGCCGTGCCCGGGCCCGCCGCGGGCGGCGCGGACGGCGGCCCGAGGAGCGCCTTCGACCACTGCGGGTCGCGCTGGCGCACCGCCGCCCGGCACCAGGCCGCGTGGATCTCCTCCGCCCAGCCCTCCGCCACCGGCAGCGCGACGATCTCCGCCGGACCGAGCCCGCCGAAGCGGTCCCGCCAGCAGGACAGCGGGGCCGACTCCACCAGCTGGCCCAGCCACCACGCCCGCTCCCCGCGCCCGGCCGGGGGCTGTTTGACGACCCCGTCGCGCAGCATCCCCGCGTCGCACTCCGCCGGCGGTACCACCCCCTCCGGGCCGACGCAGGCCAGCGCCCGCTCCGCCATCCGCCCGGCCAGAGCCGAGCCTGGCAGCGCGGACAGCAGTTCGGCGGCGGTCGCCCGGACATTGCGGCTGCGGTCACCCAGCGCCGCCTCCAGGAAGGGCTCGTCCTCCCCGGACAGCCCGGACCGCAGCGAGTCGAGGAACATCAGCCGGTCCTCGGCACGCTCCGTGGCCCAGGTCGTCGCCAGCAGCCGGGGCGCGGCCGCCGGCTCGTGGGCCCGGACGGCGCCGAGCAGGGCGACCCGCTCGGCGAACAGCCCCTCCTCCCAGAGCCGGGTGACCGCCTCTCCGTCCGCCGGGTCGGGCAGCTCCCCGGCGCCTCCGGGCGCCCCGCGCAGGGCGAACCGCCACTCGGGATTCAGTCGGGCCAGCCACAGCCCCCGCGCCCCGGCCAGGGCCAGCGCCTGCGGGCGCAGGTCGGTCCGGGCGCGAGCCGCGTCCAGCAGGGCCGGGAGCTGGGCCGACGGCGCCCGGTAGCCGTGCCGCGCGGCGGCGGCCAGCCACTGCGGGAGCAGTTCCGTCAGATCCGGGGCGGCCCCGCGCCGCCCGCCGCCACTGGCCGCCGCGGTCCGGCCCGCCAGCAGCTGCGCGAGTCGCCGCCGGGCGGCCTCCGGGGGCGCCGGGCGCGGATCGTCCGCCGCGGCCGGGGGCCGCCGGGCCGCCTCGGCGGGCCGCAGCCCGGCGCGGCGGCGCAGCGTCTGCACGGCCGCCGCGTCGAGCAGCGCCCGCGGTGAGCCGCCGCGCCGCTCGGTACCCAGCAGCGCGGCGGTGACCAGCTCCTCCCAGTCCCGGTACCCCTCGTCACCCTTGTCCATCGGACCCCTCCCTCGTCACTCGTGCCCCGTCGTCCTCGCCGGCCGTGGCCGCCGCTCGTGTGCCACCGTCCGTCAGCCGCCCGCGTCCGCCGCCGGTCTCGCGTCGTCGGTGTCTCGTCGTCAGTCGTCGGTCGTCGGTCGTCGGTCGTCGGTCGTGCCGGCCGGCGGCCCGGTCCCGGCCCCTCCTCGGGACCGGGCCGCCGGTACCCGGCACGACCCTGTTCAGCTGGCGTGGTTGTCGTTCATCGCAAGCCCCCCGGCTTCTCGTCCGTTTCACGCGCCGACGCCCCCGCGACGGCCCGTCCCTCCCCGTGGCACCCCCTCAGACGGCATACGGGCCCCCAGGCCCCCTGCGTTTTTGTTTGGTTCCGCTCCGGCTCCGGCTCCGGCTCAGGTCAGCGGCACCGGCTCGGGCGAGCCGGGCTGCCAGGCCGTCAGCGGGCTGAAGCCGCGGTGGCCGCACTCCCCGAAGACCGTGACGGGTCCGCCGCCCGAGAGGGCGGCCAGCTGCCACAGCCCGGACCGCGAGCGGCCCTGCGCGAGCGCCACCGGCAGTGCGGACGTCCCCTGCGCGTCCGCCACCTGCCAGGCGGCCTCGCCCCCTTCTCCCGGTATCGGGATCACGGGGCCGAGGACCACCGGCCACGACTCCAGCCACGGGTCCTCCCGCAGCGCGGCTCCGTAGGCCTCGAGGGCCTCGCCGGTGCTCACCCCGGGCGGAGTGCGGGCGGCCGGCACCGCGGCCGCGGTACGGTCCCCCAGCTCCGCCCGCAGCCCCGCCGACCCGGGCCGGAAGCGGGCTTCCGCCTCCAGCACCAGTCCGACGGGCAGTGCCAGCCCCGGCGGCCGGCCGGGCGGACCGAAGTCCAGGACCAGCGCCGGGCGCCCGCTGTCCAGTCCGCGCAGCCATATCCGGCGGGTGGTGAGCCGGCCGTCCGGGGACACCGAGTCGTACTGGGCCAGTACGAGCCAGCGGTCCCGGACGGTCTCACCCTCCGCCGGAGACGGCAGCCCCACCCGGCTCCGGACGGTCGCGGCCAGCGGCTCCGGCAGCCCGGACACCCCCAGCCAGGCCCTGTCCAGCAGGTGCAGCAGCGCGAACTCCTCAAGCATCCGGGCGGGCCAGCCGGGGCCGCAACCGGGTATTGCCCCCAACTCCCTTACTCGCGCCGCGAGTCCGGGCGCCTGGGCGTCGACCATCCGGGCCGCGGTCTCCTCCCAGGGGGCGTAGCCGGCTTGCTGCTGTCCGGCGATCCCGCCGCGCAGCAGGTCCGCCAGCCGCTGTTCCAGCTCGGTGACGCCCGCGCCGATCCGCTCGGCCCGGCGCTCCGCCCGCTTGCGGGCCGCCTCCCGGTCCACCGGACCGGCGGCCGGACGCGCCGCCTTCGCCGCCCGCCCGGCGAGCCATTCCCCCGCCCAGTCCGGCGCCGCGGCCGGATCGCCGAACCCCTCCGCCGACCAGAGCAGCAGCAGCCCCAGCGCGTGCTTGCAGGGGAACTTCCGGCTCGGGCAGGAGCAGGCGTACGCCGGGCCCGTCAGGTCGACGACCGTCCGGTACGGCGTGCTGCCGCTGCCCTTGCACAACCCCCACACCGCACCGGAAGCGGAACCTCCGGTCTGTGACCACGGACCCGCCCCTCCCAGCCTGCCCCCCGCCTTGCGCGACGCCTCGTCAGGAGCCAGAGCCAGTACCTGTTCCGCCGTCCAGCGGACCCCCTGCTCAGTCATGGGAACAACCGTAGGGACCCCCACTGACAATCGCTCTGACCTGCAACGACGCCCGAAACAAGGGGCGTTGTCAGTGGCATGGTGCACGGTGGATCCAGCAGTCGGGAGCGGCTGCCGAGCATTGGAGGGGGACCATGACCACGCCCGGGAACGGCACCGGTACGGAAGCGCTGCGACCGCACGCCGAAGACGCCTTCGCGCACGAACTGAAAGCCCTCGCGGCCCACGACGACCGGCCCCGCCCGGCCCGCTGGAAGCTCTCCCCGTGGGCCGTGGCCACCTACCTCCAGGGCGGCGCGCTCGCCGACGGCACGGTCATCACGCCCAAGTACGTGGGCCCGCGCCGGATCGTCGAGGTCGCCGTCACCACGCTCGCCACCGACCGCGCCCTGCTGCTGCTCGGCGTCCCCGGAACCGCCAAGACCTGGGTGTCCGAGCACCTCGCCGCCGCCGTCAGCGGGGACTCCACCCTCCTCGTCCAGGGCACGGCCGGCACCCCCGAGGAAGCCATCCGCTACGGCTGGAACTACGCCCGCCTCCTCGCCCACGGCCCCAGCCGCGAAGCCCTCGTCCCCAGCCCCGTCATGCGGGCCATGGCCGAGGGCATGACCGCCCGCGTCGAGGAGCTCACCCGCATCCCGGCCGACGTGCAGGACACCCTCATCACCGTCCTGTCCGAGAAGACCCTCCCGATACCGGAGCTCGGCGAGGAGGTCCAGGCCGTGCGCGGCTTCAACCTCATCGCCACCGCCAACGACCGCGACCGCGGGGTCAACGAACTCTCCAGCGCGCTGCGCCGCCGCTTCAACACCGTGGTCCTGCCGCTGCCCGCCACCGCCGACGCCGAGGTCGACATCGTCGCCCGCCGCGTCGACCAGATGGGCCGCGCCCTGGACCTGCCCGCCGCCCCCGAGGGGCTGGAGGAGATCCGCAGGGTCGTCACCGTCTTCCGGGAGCTGCGCGAGGGCGTCACCGACGACGGCCGCACCAAGGTGAAGTCGCCCAGCGGCACCCTGTCCACCGCCGAGGCCATCTCCGTGGTCACCGGCGGACTGGCCCTGGCCGCGCACTTCGGGGACGGCGTCCTGCGCCCCTCCGACGTCGCCGCCGGGATCCTCGGCGCCGTCGTCCGCGACCCGGCCGCCGACCGCGTCGTATGGCAGGAGTACCTCGAGGCGGTCGTCCGCGAGCGGGACGGCTGGAAGGACTTCTACCGGGCCTGCCGGGAGGTGACGGCATGAGCCCCGGGGCCGCGGGACCGCTGCTGCTGGGGGTCCGCCACCACGGGCCCGGCTCGGCCCGGGCGGTGCGGGCCGCGCTGGACCGCGCGCGGCCGAGGGCCGTGCTGATCGAGGGGCCGCCCGAGGGGGACGCGCTGCTCGCGCTGGCGGCCGAGCCCGGGATGCGCCCGCCCGTCGCCCTCCTCGCGCACGCGGCGGACGACCCCGCCAGGGCCGCGTTCTGGCCGCTGGCGGCCTTCTCACCGGAGTGGGTCGCCATCCGCTGGGCACAGGCCCGGGACGTGCCGGTGCGCTTCATCGACCTGCCGGCCGCCCATGCGCTGGCCGCACCCGCCGAGGAGGAGGATCCGGACACCGGCGGCCCGGGCGCCCTGCGGGTGGATCCGCTCGCCGTGCTCGCGGAGACCGCCGGGTACGAGGACCCCGAGGACTGGTGGGAGGACGTGGTCGAGCACCGGGGCACGGGCGGCGCGCCGGACCCCCTGGCCGTCTTCGAGGCCCTGGGGGAGGCGATGGCCGCCCTGCGGGAGACCTACGGGGACGGCGGCCGCCCCCGGGACCTCGTCCGCGAGGCGTACATGCGGCAGCGGATGCGCGCGGCCCGCCGGGAGTTCGGCGACGACCACGCCGTGGTGTGCGGTGCCTGGCACGTCCCGGCGCTGCGGGCCAGGACCACGGTGGCGGCGGACAGGGCGCTGCTGGCCGGGCTGCCCAAGGTGAAGGTGGAGACCACCTGGGTGCCCTGGACCCACCGCAGGCTCTCCCGGGCCGGCGGGTACGGCGCGGGCATCACCTCGCCCGGCTGGTACGCGCACCTGTTCGCGGCCCCGGACCGGCCCGTCGAGCGCTGGCTGACCAAGGTCGCCGGGCTGCTGCGGGAGGAGGACCGGCAGGTCTCCCCGGCCCACGTGATCGAGGCGGTCCGGCTGGCCGGGACCCTGGCCGCCCTGCGGGGCCGCCCGCTGCCCGGGCTCGCGGAGACCCTGGAAGCGGTCCGGGCCGTGATGTGCGACGGCTCCGGGATACCGCTCGCGCTGATCGAGGACCGGCTGGTGATCGGGGACGTGCTCGGCGAGGTCCCGGACACGGCGCCCGTCGTACCGCTCCAGCGGGACCTCACCCGCCGGCAGCGCTCGCTGCGGCTCAAGGCCGAGGCGCGGCGGCGGGACCTGGAGCTGGACCTGCGCAAGGACTCCGACGCGGCCAAGTCCCTGCTGCTGCACCGGCTGCGGCTGCTCGGGATCGACTGGGGCGTACCGACCGCCTCCCGGAGCGGGACCGGCACCTTCCGGGAGACCTGGCGGCTGTGCTGGGAGCCGGAGCTGTCGGTGCGGGTCGCCGAGGCCGGGATCTGGGGCACCACCGTCCTGGGGGCGGCCACCGCGAAGGCGGAGGCCGACGCGGCGGCCGCCGGCGAGCTGGGGGAGATCACGGCGCTGGCCGAGCGCTGCCTGCTGGCCGGGCTGTCGCAGGCGCTGCCCGCCGTGCTGCGGGCGCTCGCCGACCGGGCCGCGCTGGACACGGACGTGGCCGGGCTCGCCAGGGCGCTGCCCGCGCTGGCCCGTTCGCTGCGGTACGGGGACGTGCGGGGCACGGACGCGGCGGCGCTCGGCACGGTCGCGGCCGGGCTGGCGGAGCGGATCTGCGTGGCCCTGCCGCCGGCCTGCGCGGCCGGGCTCGACGCCGACGGGGCGGCGGAGCTGCGGGGCCACGTCGACGGGGTGCACGGGGCGGTGGGCCTGCTGGCCGACACGGACCCGGGGCTGCGGGAGCGCTGGTCGGCGGTCCTGCGGACGCTGGCCGGGCGGGAGAGCGTGCCCGGGGGGATACGCGGGCGGGCCGCGCGGCTGCTGCTGGACGACGGCCGGCTCCCGGCCGGGGAGACGGCGCGGCTGATGGGGCTCGCCCTGTCCCCGGCGGCCTCCCCGGCCGACGCGGCCGGCTGGATCGAGGGCTTCGCCGGGGGCGCCGGCGGCGGGACGCTGCTGGTCCACGACGAGCGGCTGCTGGGCCTGATCGACGCCTGGCTGGTGTCGGTGCCGGAGGGTGCCTTCATCGACGTACTGCCACTGCTGCGGCGGACGTTCGGGGCGTACGAGGCGGGGGTGAAGCGGACCCTCGGCGAGCTGGCCCGGCGCGCCCCCGGTGCCCGAGCGGCGTCCGCCGCCGGGGCCGCCCCGGCGGGCTTCGACCCGGAGCTGGACCCGGCCCGCGCGGACGCGGTTGTGGATCTGGCCCGGCTGCTCTTGGGGGTGGCCCAGGCCCCTTGCCCTGGCCGGGTCGGGGGTGGGGTGGCTGCCCTGCCCTGGCCGGGCGGGGCCCGCCCCCTCAGGTCGCTGTCCGACTGACCCACGTTCGGCCGCGGGCAAACGATCCGGGTCGCCCCATCCAGCCCCGCCGGCGTTTGAGGCGCGGGGTCCGGGGCGGAGCCCGGAGGGTCCGGGCGGAGCCCGGGCAACGGTGGGAGGGCGGGTAGGGGACGGCCCCGCGCAGCGGCAGATCCGGGCGCGGGGCGAGGGGGCGCGGCCCCCTGGAGGAACGAGTCGAGGGGATGGGCAGATGACGGAGACGGGTGGCGCGGAACCCGCCGGAGACGAGCGGCTGCGGCGGTGGCGGCTGGTGCTGGGCGGCGAGGGCGACGGGACGGGCCGCGCGCTGAGCGGGCGGGACGCGGCGATGGACGGGGCGCTCGCGGCGCTCTACGGCGGCGGGGGCGCCGGGGGCCGGGCGCAGGGGGAGCGGTCCGCCGGTCTCGGGGCGTCCGCCCCGCGCGTGGCGCGCTGGCTCGGGGACATCCGTACGTACTTCCCCAGCCCGGTGGTCCAGGTCATGCAGCGGGACGCCATCGAACGGCTCGGTCTGTCCGCGCTCCTGCTGGAGCCGGAGATGCTGGAGGCGGTCGAGCCGGACGTCCACCTGGTCGGCACCCTGCTGTCGCTGAACAAGGCCATGCCCGACACCACCAGGGAGACGGCGCGGGCCGTGGTCCGCAAGGTGGTCGAGCAGCTGGAGAAGCGGCTCGCGGCCCGCACCCGGGCCACGCTGACGGGCGCGCTGGACCGTTCGGCGCGGATCAGCCGTCCCCGCCACCGCGACATCGACTGGGACCGGACCATCCGGGCCAACCTGAAGAACTACCTCCCGGAGCACCGGACCGTCGTCCCCGAGCGGCTCGTCGGCTACGGCCGGGCCTCCCGGTCGGTGAAGAAGGAAGTGGTCCTCTGCAT
Source organism: Streptomyces sp. NPDC029122 (assembly GCF_055569445.1). Lineage (NCBI taxonomy): Bacteria > Bacillati > Actinomycetota > Actinomycetes > Kitasatosporales > Streptomycetaceae > Streptomyces > Streptomyces sp. NPDC029122. The sequence continues at coordinate 84,011 of NZ_JBVHWK010000034.1, forward strand.
CGACCAGTCGGGCTCGATGGCCGCCTCGGTCGTCCACGCCTCCGTCTTCGGGGCGGTCCTCGCCTCCATGCGGTCCATCGCCACCCGGCTCGTCGTCTTCGACACGGCGGTGGTCGACCTGACCGACCGGCTCGACGACCCGGTCGACGTCCTGTTCGGCACCCAGCTGGGCGGCGGCACCGACATCAACCGTGCCCTCGCCTACTGCCAGTCCAAGATCACTCGACCGGCGGACACGGTCGTCGTCCTGATCAGCGATCTCTACGAGGGCGGCATCCGTGACGAGATGCTCAAGCGGGTGGCCGCGATGAAGGGGGCCGGCGTGGAGTTCGTGGCCCTGCTGGCCCTGTCCGACGAGGGCGCCCCCGCCTACGACCGCGAGCACGCGGCGGCCCTGGCCGCGCTGGGTGCGCCCGCCTTCGCCTGCACCCCCGACCTGTTCCCGGAGGTGATGGCGGCCGCCCTGGAGAAGCGCCCCCTGCCGGTGCCCTGACGGGCCCGCCGGAGCACGCCCGACCGCTGCGGCACATCGGCAGATCACACGAAGACGCAGCTCAACTGTGAGGCGATCTGTGACAGGTATCACCGCTCAGGTGTGATCTGCGATTTAGGGACCCACGTCCCACGGGGATAACCTGCGAGACGGACATGCCGCGTCCACGGTCACCGTGTGCGCCTTCCTAGTGACAGCGCCGTCACGTTGCCCTCCGCGGCACGCCCACGCAGATAGCAGACAAACCGCGAATCACTGCGAATCTTTAAGACAAGGGACGGACGCGCGTGGACCTGTTCGAGTACCAGGCGAGGGACCTCTTCGCCAAGCACGGTGTACCGGTGCTGGCCGGTGAAGTCATCGACACGCCTGAGGCGGCTCGCGAGGCCACCGAGAAGCTGGGCGGCAAGTCGGTCGTCAAGGCCCAGGTGAAGGTCGGCGGCCGCGGCAAGGCCGGTGGCGTGAAGCTCGCCGCCACCCCGGACGAGGCCGTCGCCCGCGCGACGGACATCCTCGGCATGGACATCAAGGGCCACACGGTCCACAAGGTGATGATCGCCGAGACCGCGCCGGAGATCCTCGAGGAGTACTACGTCTCGTACCTCCTCGACCGCACCAACCGCACCTTCCTGGCCATGGCCTCGGTCGCGGGCGGCATGGACATCGAGCAGGTCGCCGAGGAGACCCCGGAGAAGCTCGCCAAGGTCCCGGTGAACGCCAACGAGGGCGTGACCATCGAGAAGGCCCGCGAGATCGTCGCCCTGGCGAAGTTCCCGGCCGAGGTCGCCGAGCAGGTCGCCGAGGTCCTCGTGACCCTGTGGCAGACCTTCATCGCCGAGGACGCGCTCCTCGTCGAGGTCAACCCGCTCGCGAAGGTCGCCTCCGGTGACGTCATCGCGCTCGACGGCAAGGTCTCGCTCGACGAGAACGCCGAGTTCCGCCAGCCGGGCCACGAGGAGTTCGTGGACCACGCCGCCGCGAACCCGCTCGAGGCCGCCGCCAAGGAGAAGGGCCTCAACTACGTCAAGCTCGACGGCGAGGTCGGCATCATCGGCAACGGCGCGGGTCTCGTCATGAGCACCCTGGACGTCGTCGCGTACGCCGGTGAGAACCACGGTGGCGTCAAGCCCGCCAACTTCCTCGACATCGGCGGTGGCGCCTCCGCCGCCGTCATGGCCAACGGCCTCGAGATCATCCTCGGCGACCCGGACGTCAAGTCCGTGTTCGTCAACGTCTTCGGTGGCATCACCGCGTGTGACGAGGTCGCCAACGGCATCGTCCAGGCGCTGCAGCTGCTCGAGGACCGGGGCGAGGCGGTCACCAAGCCGCTGGTCGTCCGCCTCGACGGCAACAACGCCGAGCTGGGTCGCAAGATCCTCTCGGACGCCAACCACCCGCTGGTGCAGCGCGTGGACACCATGGACGGCGCGGCCGACAAGGCCGCCGAGCTCGCGGCTGCGAAGTAAGGGCAGAGGTCACAGACTCACATGGCTATCTTCCTCAACAAGGACAGCAAGGTCATCGTCCAGGGCATGACCGGTGCCACGGGCATGAAGCACACCAAGCTGATGCTGGCTGACGGCACCAACATCGTCGGCGGCGTGAACCCGCGCAAGGCCGGCACGACCGTCGACTTCGACGGCACCGAGGTCCCGGTCTTCGGCTCCGTCGCCGAGGCGATGGAGAAGACGGGCGCCAACGTCTCCGTCCTCTTCGTCCCGCCGGCCTTCGCCAAGGCCGCGGTCGTCGAGGCCATCGACGCCGAGATCCCGCTGGCCGTCGTCATCACCGAGGGCATCGCGGTGCACGACTCCGCCGCCTTCTGGGCGTACGCGACCGCCAAGGGCAACAAGACCCGCATCATCGGCCCGAACTGCCCGGGTCTGATCACCCCCGGCCAGTCCAACGCCGGCATCATCCCGGGCGACATCACCAAGCCCGGCAAGATCGGTCTCGTGTCCAAGTCGGGCACGCTGACCTACCAGATGATGTACGAGCTGCGCGACATCGGCTTCACCTCCGCCGTCGGCATCGGTGGCGACCCGGTCATCGGCACCACGCACATCGACGCCCTGGAGGCCTTCGAGGCCGACCCGGAGACCGAGCTCATCGTCATGATCGGCGAGATCGGCGGCGACGCCGAGGAGCGTGCGGCGGACTTCATCGCGAAGAACGTCACCAAGCCGGTCGTCGGCTACGTCGCGGGCTTCACCGCCCCCGAGGGCAAGACCATGGGCCACGCCGGCGCCATCGTCTCCGGTTCTTCCGGCACCGCACAGGCCAAGAAGGAGGCCCTCGAGGCCGCCGGCGTCAAGGTCGGCAAGACGCCGACCGAGACCGCCAAGCTGGCGCGCGAGATCCTGAACGCCGCCCAGTAGGCAGCAGCTGTACGGATGTACGGGCGTGGGGGGGGGGGGGGGGGGGGGGGGGGGGGGGGGGGGGGGGGGGGGGGGGGGGGGGGGGGGGGGGGGGGGGGGGGGGGGGGGGGGGGGGGGGGG